>JAJFMB010000318.1 GCA_021772355.1 Chlamydiota bacterium
TGGAAGCAATCCGTGACCTAGATAGTTTATGCGAATTTGTCCACTTTCCTCTACAGGCAGGTTCTGACCGTATTTTACGAAAGATGCATCGTATCTATACTGTTGATCAGTATATGGAGAAAGTGCACATGCTACGGGAGATTGTGCCCAATGTGACACTGGGCACGGATATTATCGTTGGTTTCCCCACAGAAACGGAAGAGGAATTCCAAGAAACATATGATAAACTCAAAGAGATTGAATACTCCGTCGCTTTCCTCTTTTCTTATAGCCCTCGCCAAGGAACACCTGCGATGCGCTGGAAAGATGACATTCCGGAAGAAATAAAACAGGATAGACTGCAGCGCCTTCTCACCTTACAAGATGGAATCTACACAAAACATCGCCAGGCCATGCTTGATCAAGAAGTTGAGGTCTTGGTTGAAAAACGTAACTTTAAAAACAAAGATCTTCTAAAAGCCCGCACACGTTGTTGGAAAAATGTCTTATTTTCTGGCGATGATAGCTTGATTGGCTCGCTGCAAAAAGTCAAGGTGCACAGCTACAGTCACCAAACACTCTTAGGGGAACTGGTAAAAAGCTAAGCACTTGTTTTCAATTGCAACAAGGAATAGATCGACTTGAGTGGAATGTAGAGCCAATCGGGTCGGTTCTTTAGCTCATAACGAATTTCGTATATGGACTTATCAAGAAGATAAGCTTGCAACAGGTCTCTACTATCTTCTTTATCAAGTGGAAGCAATGGTAGATTACTGACTGAAAGTGCTGACTGATAGGCAAGAAAAAAGACGTGACTTAAGTACTGCGCCCAGGTGTTAGCCCATGGTTCCATTTGATGAATTTCATACTCTCTTAGCGTCTGCTGTTGATAAAGAGCATGATAGGCCGCGTAATGAAAAGAGCGAATCATTCCTGCAACATCTTCCATCACAATTTTTTTCCGGCGACGATCTGCGATCGTTCGTGTACTTTCTCCTTGAAAATCGGTGATCATAAGCTCCTTTCCCGATCCGATCAGTTGACCTAGATGATAATTTCCATGGATTCTGATTTTGAGCAAAGTAAAACGACGATTCACTAAGACTTTCATCGCTTCAACAATATCACTTTCATGCTGAAATAGTTCTGGCAGCATGCTTTGAATATTCTCGGGAAGAGACTCTTTTATCGATTTAAGTTGCAGAAAGACGATCTTGAGTTGCTTTCGCATTGTTTCAAAAACGGCCCGCTGGTCAAAAAGCGTAAAGCTTTCCGGGAGAAACGATGCGTCACCTTCAGGCGTTGCTAAACTCAAATGCAGTTTTGCGGTTCTTTGTCCAACAAGGGCGGCAAAGTCTGTAATCGCACCTCCTATCCTATCTCCTAATATTTCATAGGTTTTCTTGCCCATGCTATTTACCAAAAAATTAAACTCAACAGGAGCTACCAATAGCTCTTCCTGACTGGCTCGTAGTTCATCGTAAAAAATACGAGCAGTTTCTAGCATCATATGCCAGGCATCACCTTCGCTTTTGATATATCTCTGGAGACAACCGAGTTCCAAGACGTTATTTTTTTTATCTTTCAGATTTATTGAACCTAAAAAAGGAGGTGTGTAGGGAAATTTGAGTTTTTCCGTAAGGTGTTTTGCTATCTCTACATCGGGATTGACCCCTTCTACGATTTTACGATACAACTTAAGATAGAATTGCTTTCCATAGATTAAGGAAGTATTACTCTGCTCTCCTTTAAAAACCTTGGAATCTGTGATAAGATACTCATCACTTAACTTTTTCTTTAGAGCCTTTCCTCGATAAAAATGCAGATCTCCATTGTGATTATGCACCACTTTACTATGTGTGATGCACTGCAATAATTCGTTTCGAAAATCGGGATGATAGCACGCATCGAAGCAGATACTCTCTTTCGATGCATCCTTTATATTCATCAGAAGCGCTTTAGGATGATCTTCCAACAATGATTGAGCAAGATCTTTATCAACGAGAGCCAAAGGTATGAAATAATTATCAGATGAATCATCTTCGAAAATAGCCTCAAAATAGAGAATCACCCAAGTGGAATAAATGATCTTATTCTTTATTTCTAGTCGTTGAATTTTTTTAGAGTTATTATCAAACCAGTCGCAACGAGGAAGGTATTGTTGTAACCCATCCAAGAATTTGGGATATTTTTCTAATTCATTTAGAAATTTACTAAGGCTGGAAACTTCTAATTCAGGTAAAAGATTTGCTTCTTTTAAACTTGAAACCTCACTCTGTTTTTCTAAGACCAGCCAAAAATACCCATAAGGACCAAGGGAAAGACCGTATTCTCTCTCTCCAATCCGAGGAAATTTATTTTGGCTAAAGATGTCGTGCGGCTCATAGCCGGTATACTCCTTGAGATCTAGTTCGGCGTACTGACTATACCTTGACAAGTTGACTACAATCAGTACAGTTTCTTCCTCAAATTGACGCACAAAAGCCAGAATTTTTACATTCGTTGGAGTCAAAAATGTGATTGTCCCTTTCCCGAAAGCCTGACTCTTTTTTCTAATTGTCAGTACGTTTCGCATCCACCAAAGGATCGACGATAAGTTTTGCTCTTGATTTTCAACATTGATGTTTTCATAGTGATATTCAGGGTCGATGATTAGAGGAAGATACAGCTGTTGTGGATTTGCTTTGGAAAATCCTGCATTTCTATCACCATTCCATTGCATCGGAGTGCGAACGCCATTGCGATCCCCTAAGTAGTAATTATCCCCCATGGCAATTTCGTCACCGTAGTAGATCACAGGTGTCCCCGGTAGTGAAAAAAGTAAAATGACCATCAGCTCGAATTTATACCGGTTGTTTTCCAGCAACGGAGCAAGTCGGCGTCGTATCCCCAAATTAATCCGCGCTTTTGGGTCTTTGGCGTACTTGCGATACATGTAATCTCTTTCTTCCTCTGTCACCATTTCCAAAGTTAGCTCGTCATGGTTTCGCAAAAACATAGCCCACTGGCACGTTTCAGGGATGTGAGGCGTTTGCTCCATAATGTCGATGATAGGAAAACGATCTTCCATCTGAATCGCCATAAACATGCGAGGCATCACTGGAAAGTTAAATCCCATATGACACTCATCACCATTTCCAAAATAATCTACTGCATCTTCGGGCCATTGGTTTGCTTCGGCAAGAAGCATTCTATCAGGATATTTTGCATCAATATAAGAACGCAGTTCCTTTAAAAACTGATGTGTTTCAGGAAGATTTTCACAACTTGTCCCCTCTTTTGCGTAGAGATAGGGAATGGCATCTAACCGTAATCCATCAACACCCATCTTCAACCAAAAATCCACGATGCGAAAAATTTCCTTTTTTACATAAGGGCTTTCAAAATTCAAATCTGGCTGGTGCGAATAAAAACGGTGCCAATAATAGGCATTGGCAACAGGATCCCACTGCCAATTTGATGTTTCGAAGTCATTAAAGATGATTCGTGCTTCGGAGTATTTTTCCTGCGTATCGCTCCACGTGTAATAGGAGCGCCACTTGGAATCCGGCTTGGCCTTGCGGGATGCTTGAAACCATCTGTGCTGATCTGATGTGTGATTGATCACAAGCTCTGTGATTACTTTCAAGTTTCTGGCATGAGCCTCTTTCAAAAACGCTTTAAAATCTGAAAGTTTCCCATAATCAGGATGGATATCAGTATAGTCCGCTATATCGTAACCGTCATCTTTCAATGGTGATGGATAGAAAGGAAGTAACCAAATCGCAGTCACACCAAGTTTGACAATATGATCCAGTTTTTTGATCAACCCTGGGAAGTCACCAATGCCATCTCCATTACTATCATAGTAACACTTAACATGTAGCTGATAGATCACAGCATCTTTATACCACAGATTTTGCTTATCCATTCTGTCTCATTTTAGTCATCATATTGGGCTTAAAATCATAATAAGCTGGCTTTAAGTTGTTTAGGGAATATCACTACATAGTCCAATTTAGTTGTATCCTATAGAAAATCACATAGTCAAAATATTTCTCTTAAGATTGAATTAAAACGACTATTACCCTCTCATCCCTCAATAATATCAAGGTCTGATATTTATCGATAAACTATTATTTTATATATTAATCTCAATATGTTGTAATAGTAGTGAGTAACGGTTTAATTGGGAGGTAATTATGCCTAGTAACACCAAAAGTTTTCCTCAGATCTATGTCGATATTATGCATGACTTGATGTCTCATGCGACATCTAACAATGCACAGACGACGATTGAAGCCTTGAAGAATCTCTATTTTTTACGTCAAAAAGTTGCTGAAATCGATGATGAGTACAGAAGAAACAATGAAATATTTCGCGTCACTCATCTGGAAGCAGAACCGGGATTTTGCGTCGGAAAAACAGTAAAGGAAAGAATCGCGGAAATCGATGAAAAAGTTACTTTATTACTAGATGCGTATCAAGATGCAAAAGCCAATGACAATCTCGATCATTTTTTTCTAAGCGCCTTTCAAAGCGACGCCTGCATTAACCACAGACTTAAACAGCTAAAAGAATTCTACTCTGAAAACAAAGGAAAAACTCCCCAGAAATCAGTTTAAAGCAGCTTTTCAAAGTCATTTTCTGAAAGAATCTCGATCCCCAAGGTGCGAGCCTTATCAAGCTTGGATCCTGGGGATTCCCCTGCCAGCAAGTAATCGGTATTTTTACTTACTGATCCTGCGACTTTACCGCCACGCTCTTTGATCAATGTAGAGGCAGAAGAACGAGTATAATGCTCTAATGATCCTGTTAAAACGAACGTTTTCCTGTTAAAGAGGTGCTCTTTAAAATGTGTAACCACCATTTTTTGGGGTTCTACCCCATAAGCAATTAATCTACCGATCTCCTCTGTATTCTCAGGATTTTCAAAATAGCCAATTACCGATTCGGCCACTTTTTCACCAACGCCCTCAATCTCAATTAACTCCTCTTTAGTCATTCTCTTCAGCGTCTCTATATCTCCGGCTCGCCTTGCCAAGAGATCTGCTGTACCTTCTCCAACAAAAGGAATCCCCAGTGCCATGATAAAACGGGGAAGAGTGACGTGACGGGACCTTTCAATACTTTGAAGCAAGTTATTGACTGATTTTTCTTTAAACCCTTCGAGTTGATATAACTGGCTTTCTTCAAGCGTGAAAATGTCCGAGGGTCTTTGTACAAAACCTCGCTGTACTAATTGCTCCATGACCTTTATGCCTAGCTCTTCAATGTCCATTGCGCTTTTACCTGCAAAATAGATAAGGCTTCTTAAGTTTTTTGCGGGGCATTTCTCATTTGGGCAACGAACGGCAACTTCTCCACTCGTGCGCTTTACACTGCTACCACAGCAAGGACAATGCGTCGGCATGCTCCATGGCACAGAGTGTAGGGAACGCGCGTTAGTATCGACTTTTACAACCTTCGGAATGACATCGCCCCCCTTCTCGATAACAACAGTATCATCGATGCGAATGTCTTTACGCCTTACTTCTTCCTCGTTATGCAGCGTAGCGCGAGAAATAGTGCTTCCAGCCAAAAGTACCGGAACTAATTCAGCGACAGGCGTCAGTACACCTGTGCGTCCCACCTGTACAGTAATATCCAGGATTTTAGTTTCCGCTTGTTCTGCAGCAAATTTATAGGCGACAGCCCACCGGGGATTTTTTCCTGTCACTCCAAGACGTTTTTGCTCTTTTATATCGTCTAGTTTGATCACTATGCCATCAATTTGATAAGGAAGCTTGCTACGCAACGCCTGAACTTTATCGGCGTACTTTCGAAATTCATCCATACTGTGACATTTTGCCACCGTATCGAGTGTCGGCAGGCCTAGCTGATGAAGGTAAGGGTGAATTTCACTTTGATAACTAAAATGATGTGTGCTTTCCGCAACCCCATAAAAGACGATATCCAAGCGTCGCGCCGCAGCCTCTTTAGGGTTTAGAAGCTTCAGCGACCCTGCAGCTGCATTGCGGGGGTTTGCCCAAAGAGGCTCCCCTTCGAACTGACGCTGCTCATTAAGCGTTTCAAACTCTTTGATGGGTAAAAAGACCTCTCCCCTTACTTCCAAAAATTCAGGGACATCTTTTCCCTTCAATTGTAACGGAAGAGAAGCAATAGTCTTCACATTCGCCGTGATGTCATCACCCCTCTTGCCATCACCACGAGTGATCGCTTGCGCATACCTACCATTTTCATATCGCACGGTGACGGCGATCCCATCCATCTTCAGCTCGCAAGAAAAGATCGGCGTTCCGCTATGAGAAAGCCGTTGCATACGTGCTACAAATTCCTCAATTTCTTCCTGGCTATAGGTATTTGCCAATGAAAGCATCGGAACCCGATGCTTCACAGATGTAAAACCCTCGGTTAGCTCCTCACCAACTCGCTTCGTAGGAGAGGTGGAAGACACCCATTCCGGATGTTCATTTTCGATTTTTTCGAGTTGAGCTAAAAGGTGGTCGTAGTGCTCGTCGGTTATTACCGGGGCATGTTCCACATAATAGTGACGGTTATGCTCCCAGATTTCGTCGCAGAGTTTGAGGTATTCGTTTTGAGTCATGGAAAAGCTACAAAGTTTCTTCCCATTATGCACTCTCTGCAATTTCTATAAAAGTCCTCGCATTGCTGAAAAGCATTTCTTTTGGAGATAGAACACATCAATTTGAAATTGTGTTATTTCCTCAATGAAGAAACCCTTGGATTTTTTTTACCAAGGTGAGTGAAGCAGCAGCAGAATCATTTTCACACTCAGCTAAAAGATGTTGGTAGTAAGCTGCTAGCAAGTCTCCCTGTACCTCCTTATCTTTAAGTTCATGTTTGATTTTTGTTTCGAGGGTTTTTTGGATCTCTTTCACATCTACAACTTCAGCAATAGCTGAAAGTGATGTCTTTACCTGTCCCCAAATCTCCGGATTTTTCAAATCCTTATCCTTTGCTCTTTGCTTTAAGAGTTCAACATTTTGCCGAAAAGTGGACGGAGGAGTGAAGACTGTTCGATCCATCATGTTTGGTGGTTTGAGGGGTTTATCAAAAGGACGAAGGGTGGTTTCTTGAGGCTCGTAGTCCCCCTCTCCCATAGGAGGTGGAATATGTGAAGGAATGGAAGGCATTAAGGCTTTATTCCCCTTTCTTTGTGCTCTTTTTGCTCAATCTCCTTAGAGAT
>JAJFMB010000319.1 GCA_021772355.1 Chlamydiota bacterium
ACTTTAATGGATTGAAGAATTATACTTTTTTGATCTCATTAAATAATGAGGTTTGAGGATGAAAAAGAAACTGAAATTAACCATAACATTAATTGCTTCGCTACTAGCTTTGCCTCTCACAGTGGGGAGTGCAGAGGATCAGGAGCAGATTGTAGTTCAACTACCTACCGAGTGCCGCCTGTTGCCTCTGTATATGGAAGAGGTTGAAGACGCCTCATCCGGCCTTTCAGCTTCCTATTTAAAAAAGCTTGAAGAGGTTCTAGGTTTTGATCTCAATCACAATGGAATGACCTACTGCGTTAAACGCAATCCCTCAAATGTAAAAGTCACTCTAGATAGTGCGACATACCCTAAAATCTGCCGTGACATGAATGTCTACTATCTTATTAAAACTCAGGTGAAAGATAAAAAACTCGCCGTTAGGATGTACTCTGCAAATAATAAAAGTGTCAAAGGTATCGATGGGTTGCTCTTAACTGGAGATATTAAAAAAGATCGCCTACAAATGCACCATGTTGCAGATGTGATCCATAAAGAGCTCTTTGGAAAGCCTGGTATTGCAAGCACGCACTTCCTTTATACTGTCCGCAATAAGATTCCCGGGCAGAATAATTGGGCTTCTGAGGTATGGGAAGCAGACTATGATGGAGGCAACGCGCGTCAACTAACTAGAGGAGGAGAGTACTGTATCACACCTTCCTACATTCCTCCACATAAAGGACATGCAAGCGGAAGTTTCTTTTATGTTTCCTATAAATCGGGTCAGCCAAAGGTTTTTCTCGCTTCTCTTCACGATGAAAAAACCCAGCGCTTTAGTTTTTTGAAGGGTAACCAGCTTATGCCCGCTATTAATCGCCAGCGCGATCATGTCGCTTTTATTAGCGATGCTACGGGAAATCCAGATCTCTTTTTGCAGACGTTTAGCCCTGAGGAAGGGTCTGTTGGGAAGCCACAGCAGATTTTTACGAGTTATCTCGCGACACAAGGATCTCCTTGCTTTAGTCCGGATGGTAAAAAAATTGCCTTTGTTTCCAACAAAGACGGATCACCTCGCATTTATCTTATGGAAGTTCCTCCGATGGGTCAAAAAATGAAAAAAGTGCAGCCTCAACTTCTGACACGTTATAATCATGAAAGCACTGCGCCGGCTTGGTCTCCGGATGGTACAAAAATTGCCTACTGTGCTCGCACAGAAGGCGTAAGACAAATTTGGGTTTATGATTTTAATCGCAATGAAGAGAGACAGCTCACTTCGGGTCCCGGAAATAAAGAAAACCCCACGTGGGCGCCAAACAGTTTGCATCTGATTTTTAACTCGTCCGATTCGAATGCCAGTGAACTTTATCTGATCAATCTGAACCAACCTAGTGCTGTAAAAATCAGCTCAGGTCAAGGTGAGAAGCGCTTTCCAAATTGGGAACCAAGAAGTGATGTATAATCACCCTTTCCAAATTTGTAATAAATATGTTAGGATGCATTCAGAAATAATCAATTATTTTTAAAGGTGAACTTATGAAGTTTATAAGATGTTTGGTCTTATTCAACTTAATCGGTCTTTGTCTGGGTTTGACAAGTTGTAACCGCTCGAAAGGAGAATTCTTCGACGACACGCGTTCCGCAGGACGTTATATGTCACGAGGCGTGCGTAGTTTAGGTGGAAAACAAGGAGATTCACGTCAAGTGCAAAGTCGTGAAGATTTCATGTGCTATGCTGGAGACTATATTCCTTTTGAAGACGATGACCTCTCTAATGATCTTTCAATGACAAACACAATCATCCAGCAGCCTGATGAATCGCCGGGTGATCCAGGAAGCTCCATTCCCGGGATTGATCGTTTTAAAGACCCCAAATCATTGGGTGAATTGGCCGAGCTTTTTAAGAGGATCCATTTCCCTTACAACAGTAGCTTGGTGAAAGGGCAAGAAAACTTGCAAGTTGTCCGTGCCATTGCTAACTATCTCAAAACTCATGGGGAAACCTATATTTTTGTCGAAGGGCATTGTGATGAAAGGGGACCTGAAGCGTATAATTTGGCGCTTGGTTCAAGAAGAAGTAATGCGGTAAGAAGTTTATTAGTGACTGAAGGTGTAGACCCCAATAACGTCTTTACCATTTCCTATGGTAAAGAGCGTCCTTTAACTGAGGGACATTCCGAAGACGCCTGGAATGCAAATCGTCGTGCCGAATTTAAAATCTATAAACGTGGGTGAGAAACGAACTATGAGGACATTTAGATTTATTTCATTACTTACGTTAGTAGGACTTTGCTCAACTCAATTGGGATATGCGTCCCCAAAACGTTTTTTTTCGAATAATAATCGCCAGAATAACGTGATGGAAGAGCTACATAATACTATCGATGACATCAAATACGAAACTGCTAATCATGAAGCAGAAATTCGGATGTTTGAAGAGAAACTAAATAACCAAGAAATCGCTCTTGACTCACTTTGGAAACAACTTAATGATACTAATCATTCAAGTAGTGAGAAGTTGAAAGATAACTTTTCGAATTTTGAGATGAAAATTTCGAATATCGAATCCTCTTCAAAAAACGCTGTGACAGATCTTCAGCAATTAAAGACTCACGCTAATGATACGGCTGCTGTTATGGCAACGTATAAGCAAAAAATTGCTGCTCTTGAGAAGATCGTTGATGTTCAAAATCAGAACATCGACCATCTCCAACAAGCTCTGAAGGCGATGATGGAGGCTCTGCAGATCAAAGATGTCGCGGTTGATATGGAGAATCCCTACCATATGATAGGGGCTGAGTATCAGGTCAAAGCTGGTGATAGCTTAGAGAAAATTGCTCGTCGGAATCATACGACAGTGCATAAACTCAAAGAGCTAAACCATCTCAATGATAAGAATGACTTGATCATCGTAGGTCAAAAACTACGGCTTCCCGAATCCTCATGACTTCGTCCTTGCCCTCCATTGCAGTGTTTGATTCCGGCATTGGGGGGCATAATGTTTATCATAAACTTAGTCAACTACTCCCAAAACACAATATTCTATACCTTTCAGACTCAGACCACGTTCCCTATGGTGATCTCTCTAGTGAACAAATAAAGACATGTTTTCTTAACTCCCTTCAACGTCTTAAGTCCTATCCCATCCAACTTCTCGTGGTTGCTTGCTACACTGTTTCCACTTTATCGATATCTACTCCCTATCCTACAATCACTGTCCTTGATGCCGCCCTTAATCTCCTTCAGATGAAATCTTCAAAACGCTTGGCTATTATGGGTACCCAGTCAACAATTAAATCCGGTAAAATTACCACCCCATCTCCCTCCACTGAGCTATTCCCCATAGCTTGCCCTGAGCTTGTCCCGCTTATTGAACATAATGATCATCACCTAGCAGAACAACGGGTCAAGTACTACGGAGAGTTATTTAAAAGTATGGAGATCGATTCTGTGCTTCTTGCTTGCACACACTACTCTCATCTCTTGCCTCTCATGCAAAGACACTGGAGCTCTCAGATCGATATTATCGATGCCTCAGAAACCTGCGCTCTTCAGGTTGGTGAATATGTCAATTCACTAGTTTTGAAATCATAAATTCAAACTTTAAATTATATTAACAATTAATTAATTAAATCTTAATAGTTATTAATTAATATTATCTTTACTTAATAATTATATATTTAAAGAGGTTGTTAATGAGCGTTAATAATGTTGAAAGGAATTTAGGGGGGTATCCCGATATTGGCCAGCCCACGATCGAAGAATTAAGAAAGGCGGAGGGTAATGAGGAAGTCCCACCTCCTAAACCTGAAATTCCCGATCATAATCCTGAAGGAAAGATAGGCGAGAAGAAGGTAGTGCATTTTTATGAGCAAAATTGGGCGCATAGCTTGCTACTTTTGGGAACAGCCGGCTTGTCGATTGCATGCTTAATTCCTGGAGTACGCCAAGTATCAGCACTAGCGCTTCGCTCAGTAGCATTAGGCTCATCTACGGCTATGTGTGCTGATAGTTGGAGCAAAGTCGATGTAGGTGACCGAATACTCAATATCGCCCGCGTTGGAGTCGTAGCACTAGGCATCATCGGGATGGCGGCATCGAGACCTGCGCTTTATGTGGCATCGCTTGCAGCAGAAGTGGGACTACAGACACTGGAAGTCGGTAAGGCCCTCTATGAAAAAGATGCAGCTAAAGCGCTGACCCACTTCGGAATTTTAGCCATTGACACCTTTATGTTAGCAGGTGTTGTGACAGGTTCTTGGCCCTTAATTACGACTGCTGCAGCACTTAGCACCGCGGCAATGACAGCTTTTGTTGTTAAGGCAGTTACAGATAAGAAAAAGGGAGAGGATCTTTGGGCAACTGTTGATGCGATCAGTTATATCACTCTAATGGTAACGAGCTATGTAACGTGTTTTAATGTGTCAAAGCATGTTGTTCACGTCCCCAAGTCGGGAACCTATAAAGTCACTAACGATAAAAACACGGAAATGAAACTCTTCGATGCTAAAGGGCATCACGTAGGTACGTTGCAGCCGGGTGAAAGTGGTACATTTACTGCACGCCTCTATAGCAATGAAAGCTCTGCTCTTCATGGACAATTCACAAAGGGCGATGGGATGATGAAAGAGGAGCTGTTTTACACAAAGCACAAGCAATACACAAAAAAGATCCAGCACCCTGTAAAACCGCACCGCGTTCCGACAAAACCTATTGGGGGAACCATCATTGTCGATCGCACTCAGTCTAAGGCGTATAAAGAGGTGACAAATGATTATTAATGCAACGAGTGTTCATTCTTCAGCGCCTCCGATTGAGGAAAATCTAGAGAAAAAAAAGTATCCACACGCCGGTCTTCACCGTCTGTTTTTAGTGGCAACTGCTGGTTTGTCGATAGCTTCTGTCATCCCTGGAGCGCGTCAGGTATCAAGTCTTGCGCTTCGGTCAGTTGCCTTTTTCTCCTCGTCTGCGATATGTGCAGATGGCTGGGATCAGCTTGATAGGATTGATAGATTTTTGAGTGTTGCCAAAATTGGAGTGGTAGCTTTGGGTTTTGTTGGTGTTGTGTTATCAAAACCCGTCGTTTTTGTCGCAGCGCTCGCTTCGGAAGTGGGTTTACAAGTTCTGGAAATAGGAAAAGCGCTCTATGAGCGTGATTTGGAAAAGGGACTGACTCATCTTGGAATTTTGGCAATCGATAGCTTTATGCTAGCGGGAGTTGTGACAGGTTCTTGGCCCCTTATTACAACAGCAGCAGCGCTTAGTGCTGCGGCAATGACAGGATTTTTTCTTAAGGCATTGGCTGAAGGGGAGAAAAATAATGATCCTTGGCGCTCTTTTGACGGTGTTTGCTACGCCATTCTTGGAGCCACCAGCCTTGTGTCGAGTATCCAAGTATCGAAAAGAGTTATTGAGGGTAATGAAAGGGCACCGTTTCGCTTTACTAACAATAAGGATACAGATGTGAGTATATACGACAAAAAAGGACACCTCTTGGGAACGTTAAAACCAGGTGAAAGTGGTGTTTTTGAGACGCGTATCTACAGATGTGGAGAACGGGAAGTTTTGATCCGGACTGTAGATGCCAATGGAGTTCAAGATGGATCACGGGTTAAAATTCATGATCAAGATGTTTATTTGCCTAAGAAAACGATTCCCCCGATGAAGCCTCACAAATTTCCTACACTGCCTTTGGGGGGAACTCTAGTGGTAGAGCCAAATGGAATTAGTCGATGAGTATTGAAGCAACGAGTGTTCACCCTTCAGCCCCTCCGATTGAGGAAAGTTTAGAAAAAAAACAATATCCACACACCGGTCTTCACCGTATGTTCTTGGTGGCGACAACGGGGCTTGCTGTTGCTAGTCTCGTTCCAGGAGCGCGTCAGGTATCAAGTCTTGCGCTTCGTTCGGTAGCATTTTTTTCTTCTTCGGCACTATGTGCAGATAGTTGGGATCAGCTAGATGCGGTCGACAGAATTCTTAGTGTTGCCAAAATTGGAGTGGTTGCTCTTGGTTTTGTTGGGGTTGTGTTATCAAGGCCAGCTGTTTTTGTTGCGGCGCTCACTTCGGAAGTGGGTTTACAAGTGCTGGAAGTAGGAAAAGCATTCTACGAGCGTGATTTAGAAAAGGGGCTGACTAATCTTGGAATTTTGGCAATCGATAGCTTTATGTTGGCAGGAGTTGTGACAAGCTCATTGACCTTGATTACCACTGCTGCAGCGCTTAGCACAGTGGCTATGATGGCTTTTGCTGTTAAGTCGGGTTTGAATAGTGGAAAATCTGATGATCCTTGGCGAAAGATTGATGCGGTATGCTACGGCATTCTCTTTGGAACAGGTGTGGTAGTTGGTAAACAAATTGCTCGATCTACACTGATTACCCCTAATGTTGCGACGTATCGTGTGAGGAATAGAAGACATTTGCCTGTTGAAGTTTATGATGGTAAGGGTCACTGGTTGGGAACATTAGCGCCAGGTGCTAGCGGTGTTTATAAAGTTCCGTGCTATAAACACAATAAATACAATCAGATTACATTGATGGATAGAGTAGAGGGACCATCACGCTATGTCCCTCACGAAATTTCAAAAGGGGAAACGGCCCGATTAATGATGAAAACCCACAATTTGCGAACTCTACCTCTTGGGGGAACGGTGGTGGTAAAACCGAAAGGAGATAACTGATGGGTATTGAAGCAACGAGTGTTCATTCTTCAGCGCCTCCGATTGAGGAAAGTCTAGAGAGAAAAAAATATCCCCATGCCGGTCTTCACCGCTTATTCTTGGTGGCGACCACGGGGCTTGCCATTGCTTGTCTTGTGCCGGGAGCGCGTCAGGTATCAAGTCTTGCGCTTCGGTCAGTTGCTTTTTTCTCTTCGTCTGCGATGTGTGCAGATAGTTGGGATCAGGTAGGTGTAGTCGGTAAAATCTTGAGTGTTGCTAGAATTGGTGTTGTCACTTTGGGGCTTGCCGGTGCCGCGTTGGCAAAACCTGTGCTTTATATAGCTGCTTTGGCATCGGAAGTTGGGCTACAAGCACTCGAAGTGGGTAAGGCGCTTTATGATCACGATTTAGAAAGGGGACTAAAACACCTCGGTGTTTTAGCGATAGACACCTTGATGTTGGCAGGGATAGTCACGGGCGGTGCTCCATTAGTTGAGGTTGCCTCGTGGATTAGTATGCTTGCTTTAATTGCTATAGGATCGGTGGCTTTTGCGTCAGCTGAGGTAAATAGGGATCCGTGGGCTATTGTTGATGGATGCTGCTACGCCATTTTAGGTTTTTCGGGGATGTTTTCTTTTGTAAATGTTTATGGAGAGGAGCCGCTACCGGGTAATAAGCCTTCCTTTATGGAACCCGGAACACTGAAACACGATCTCTACCACACCCTGCCTTTAGGGGGGACGGTGATTGTAGATCGCCTGCAGGATGAAAAGATATAGTCTTCAAAGGATACGACGGCTGTACCAGCCTAATCCTATGAGAACCAGAAATAGTGAAACTCCGAGCGTGCCGTATGGGACGCTCTTTTTTTTTGGCAGCAATTGAGCTGAGACGAGTGTGTTGTCTTGTAGGTTTCCCGTAAGTGTGGCAAATGTGTTGTGTAGTTCTGGAGGAAAGTCATTGAGGACATGAATTTGTTTCTCTTTTTTTCCGATGCAGCAGGTTTTTAGATTTGGTTCGGAGACAAGGTACCACTCATTTTGTGGACTTTGTACGAGAAAACCGGAAACTGTTGCAGGTTCCGCAGTCGCTACTAAGAGAAAGTGATAGGCGCAAAGAAGGAAACAATCCATAACACAAAAATCAGTAAAGCAAAGGTGATAATGATCATACCTGTTTGCTGCGCGAATGTTAAGGGTTGTTTTTTTTCATGGTGTGTCATGCCGGACATTTGTGCTCCTGGTGTCAGCATGCCGTGTTTGACTCCACGACTGACCATCCAGAGGTTAATGGGGTAGGCTGTGATGCCTCCAGCGATGATGGATAGGGACATGATTCCCCAAAATGTCAAGGTCCAAGGATTGTCTCCGTTCGGAACAAAATGCATCAGGAGTACCATTACAGGAAACATTCCCGTCATCAGCATATTCATGGAGACAAATTCCGGGAAAAATGTTTTGACGACGGCTCTAAAGTAGTTGTTGCCGTACATGGGCATCATAAAAAGGGCTTGGAAAATCAAAAGGCCTGAAATAAAGCCGGCGATATATTCGATGATAAGATCAATGCCATTGGGTAATCCGAAGTGGTAGACGATGATTGCAGCAATGATAATGCCGGTGGCATCTCCTGACATGCAGTGCATTAGCGACCCGACTCCCTGTTTCCACTGCGGTTTAATGAATTGTTCATGAGTCCCCTCTAAAGGCTGACGACATGAGACTAGGTAGATGAAAAGACCGATAGGACCGGTGTAGAGGATAACTAAAATCCAGGCAAGTCTCATTACTCCCACAGTTGGTGTGTTTGTATAGAGATCATAAATAACAAACAGCAAAGAGCCTGCTGTAAGGATGTACCATAAAATGAGCGCGCCTTGCATTGTGTCCCTCATGATAAAATTTTATCCTAAAAGGAGTAGGATTTTTAGGAAAGTAGAATTAAGTATGGAATCATTGTAAGATTGGATTTAAAAAGCAGAGATCTCTATTGTGATCACTTTAGTCATAGTACTGAGGTATCATCGGTGAATTGGGCGACAATTCTGCTTAGTCTCTTTATGTTAGCCTACTTCAACCTTTCTCTTTCTAAAATTAAAGATTTACAGCTTTCGGGAAAAACAAAGACATTTGTGTCCACAGCGCTTTTTGTTGTCGCCCTAATGGTATCGCCTTTTTTGGCGTGGAGCACGTGGCCGTTTGTTTGTTTTCTTGCTGCGCTACTTACCTGGTGGATTGTCACTCGGGATAAGGACTTGATTTTAGGTCAGCACTTCTTTTATCCGGAACGCCTATTCTGTCTGCTTTCAACACTTGGTTTGTTGTATTCGCCAAGTTTTTTACTGCCTTTTATCTGGGCGTTTCACCCACTGCTAAAGGCGATGTGGCATCATAATTCCATGCCATTTCAAATCATCATGGCAACTTTTGTTTCGATGCTCTGTAGTCTCGCACTTGGGAAACAGCTGACGCTCTCAACATGGCTTTTTCTTATTCTTACAATCAATAGCAGCTACTACATTATACCCGGTTTAGCAAAAGTTTTCTTAGGTAAGTGGCCTTTTGAATGGGTGCTCAAGAACAGGCTGTATCATATTCTTCCTGGGGCTTGGGTTTGGGGGTGGTTGGGGTTTGTAAAACAAGAGAAGATTGCCTTCTTTACTAAAGCTCTAAGGATGTTCAACACTCCTCTGCAATTTTTTGTGGTGATCGCAGAGCTTCTACCTGCTTTTATGCTTTTAGATTATCATGTCACCTTGGTTAGTCTTGTAGGAGTTATCCTTTTACAGATAGGCGTTTTTCTTGTTTCGGGAATCTGCTTTTGGGAATACATTCTGACGAACATAGGGCTTCTTGTTCTTTTAAGCTTTTTACCTTTAGGCGTTCAAAATGAGCTTTTTGGTTGGAAAAGTTGGTTGGCCTCTCTTTTCTTTATCGGTTTGGATAGCTACATACCCATCTGGGAGGCTGTCTCCTTAAGTTGGTGGGACTCCCCTCATTACAGCAGGATAAAATTGACAGTCACGGGTGAAAGTGGTCGAGAGTATTGTCTTAATCACCAGTTTATGTGCCCTTATGAGGTGTATTTTTCTGAAACACCATTTGATTTTATTGTGAATAAAAAAAGCTTTTTAAAGAGCCATATCGGGCATCATACAACGTATAATCTCTACCGTTCCTTAATCGACAGTCAAGGTGATAGAACAAAAATTCAGGCAGTAAAAGAGAAATATGGAATTAATCATTACAACTCTGAAAAGATCGCCTTTTGGAAAAAGGCTTTAATCTCTTATTTCGCAAAGCTAAATGATGGCGAAAGGAAAAATTTTCTTCCTAAAGCGCTATCTTTTCTGAAAGCCCCCTATTCTCACTACTACATATGGGATCAAATGGAGGCGTATGCATTACAAGAACAAGTAAAAGAAATTAACATTTATCACGTGGAGAAATTTTTTACAGGTCAGGAGATCACCACTCTTCAAGATCAACTTATTGAAACTTTCCCCATAAAAAAACAATAGGATAGGTATGCGGTTAATTAAAATATGTGCTCTTATTTTTGCAATGATGTCTTCTGTGTATGCTCTTGAGAATAACAGTCTTATTTCTATCGATGATATTTCCAAAGCCGAAATTGAACAAATTCTTAATGCAGCACAATTCTTTAAAACCACTCCGCAACCGGACTTGCTTAAAGGCCACATTTTGGCGTCATGCTTTTTTGAGCCATCTACACGGACCCGGCTTTCCTTTGAATCGGCGATGTATCGATTGGGCGGGAATGTTATAGGATTTACAGATGGAGATACGACATCAACTAAGAAGGGAGAGTCACTTTCTGACATGATGAAGGGGATTGGCAGCTTTGCCGATGTCATTGTCATGCGTCACCCAATGGTTGGATCTGCCCATCTTGCGGCTTCCGTTGCAGGTGTTCCTGTGGTTAATGGTGGAGATGGATTTAACCAGCACCCCACGCAAACTCTTGTTGATCTTTTTAGTATTCGGGAAAGTCAAGGCACTCTTGATGATCTCCATATTGCAATTGCCGGGGACCTAAAGTATGGACGTACCGTACACTCCTTATGCCTTGCTCTATCTCATTATCGTGTTCACCTTCACTTCATCTCTCCAAATTTTCTTCTTCTACCCGACGTGATCTGTGAAGAGCTACGGAAATCTGATACCTCAATTTCCTTTCACGAGTCACTTGAAGAGGTGATTCCTGAAATAGATATTTTGTATATGACCCGCATTCAAAAAGAGCGCTTCGTTTATGAGTCCGTTGATTTTGAAAACCCTTGCCTTCTAAAACTTAGTCACCTTGCCAAAGCAAAAGATAACCTGCGCATTTTACATCCTCTTCCCCGCATGGATGAGATCGAGGTGAACATCGATAACACTCCCTATGCCTACTACTTCCAGCAGATGGGCAATGGCGTTCCTGTTAGAATGGCTGTTTTGGCGCTCTTGTTGAATAAAATTGAAGCGAATAATTTTTCCTTTTGATAAAGTACGCCCTTTTTAAAAAAAGGATAGATTATGCAAGCTTCTAGTGGTGTCTTTAGGGCACATTATCGTGAACAACCTTTGCAGAGCGCAGAAAGTCATTTCATATTAAGACCGTTGTATCAATTAATTAATACGATTTACATGAGAGCACATATTCTTTTAGGGCGGCAAATCATTGCCACTCAAGATAAAAAACTGTACCAAGAATTCGATGCTCCGGGAAGAAAGTATTTGGAGGAATGCGGAGGAAAAGTCGTAAAGTTTAAGACAGCTGACGGTCTGGTTCTTGAAGGGATGCGTTTCATAGGAAAAAAATGTACTCCGGATAGCAGAACGATCCTTTTATGCAATGGTGCTCGCGTACGCTATGAACACAATCAAAAAGACGTCCTTTTCGATGTTCGCCAATGGTTGGAAAAAGGATCAAATGTGTTTCTTTTTAACTACCGAGGTGTCGGGAATAGCGAGGGGGAGGCAACACGAGATGGGTTGTTCCTCGATGCAGAAGCGGCGATGCAATACCTGCTCGATGAAAAAAAAGTGCCACAAAACAAGGTCATCGTGCATGGCCATTCGGTAGGTGGTCCTGTCGGGGCAAAAATTGCCGCAGATTATGGTGCGAGCTACTGTAATGACCGCTCCTTCATTTCCCTTTCTAAACACGCCAAGGAGGCGCATGGCAATGGCATTATTGGCACCATCATAGAAAAAGTGATCGTTGCCTTAAACTGGGAACAAGATACGATGCAGTATTGGGGGAGTATTCAGGGAAGGAAGTGGATATTGCATCATCCCCAAGATAAGACGACCCGTACAGGGGGTTTTGCGACCTTATTTGATGGCAAGAGTGATGCGCCTCCCATTATTATTATGGAAAATATAGGAAAACCTGAAGATGCCCATACGCGCGGCCTTAAAGGCGAACAGGAATTTGCCGCATATCATGCGCAAATCGATTTGTGTTGAGCATTGCTTTTTTGCCTGATCTCTTTTACTATCATAATTTATGAAACATTTCTTATTTACTTCTGAAGCTGTTGCTATTGGGCATCCTGATAAGGTAGCGGATCAAATTTCTGATGCGGTGTTGGATGCATGTTTGAAGAAGGATCCTCATGCCAAGGTTGCCTGTGAGGTGCTAGTGACCACAGGGCTTGTAATTTTGGCTGGGGAGATTACGACTAAGGCGCATCCCGACTATCAAGAAATTGTGCGTACAACGATTCGGGAAATTGGTTATGATGACTGCTCTTTAGGTTTTGATTGGCGCTCTTGCGGTATTATGCAAACGATCAATAAGCAGTCTCCAGATATTGCTCAAGGGGTGTTGGAAGGTCAGGGACTTTATAAGGAGCAAGGCGCTGGAGATCAAGGGATCATGTTTGGTTATGCCAGTGATGAAACATCGGAACTGATGCCCTTGCCAATCATGCTTTGCAACCGTTTGGTGCGGGAGCTGTATCGCCTTAGAACCTCTAAAGAGCTTTCCTATCTGCGTCCTGATGCCAAAACACAAGCGACAATTGAATATGATGAAAATCACGTGCCGAAGCGACTACATACTATTGTGCTTTCCACTCAGCATGATGAAGAGGTGTCGCGTGAAACACTTGAACGCGACATGAAGGCGCTGATCCATCGCTTGACTCCTGATAATTTTATTGATGACAACACGCTTTTCTATATTAACCCTACCGGAAGATTTGTCATTGGAGGGCCGGCGGCAGACTGCGGCTTAACGGGGCGGAAGCTTATCGTTGATACGTATGGTGGGATGGGTAGACACGGTGGAGGCTGTTTTTCCGGGAAGGATCCATCTAAGGTTGACCGTTCGGCGTCGTATGCTGCCCGTTATGTGGCAAAAAATTTAGTAGCTGCAAAGCTGGCCAAACGTTGCGAAGTGCAGCTTTCCTACGCTATTGGTGTGCCGT
>JAJFMB010000320.1 GCA_021772355.1 Chlamydiota bacterium
CGATAAAAAAGAGTTCGAGAAAGAAAACTTTAAAACGATCAAAGAAGGTGGTAAGCCAGCTCAAGCAACACCTGTGTTGTTAGGTATTACCAAAGCCTCGCTTGGTACGGAATCATTTATTTCGGCAGCGTCGTTCCAAGATACAACACGTGTCCTTACAGAAGCTGCTTGTGCAGGAAAAACAGATTATCTCATGGGCTTTAAAGAGAACGTTATCATGGGACACATCATTCCTGGCGGAACAGGCTTTGAAAGACACAGACGTGTTAAAAAGTTTGTGGATCGTGAACTTGAAGAAGAACTTGTATTCGACTTCGAAAGCGCTCCTCTAGCGTAAAGATAAGTTTTTATTATCCCCCGTTGCAACGACGGGGGATTTTTTTTTGCCATATTTCTCAATGTCACAAACTATCGATGTTAAGCTGACAATTTTTCTCTAAAAAAAGATAGACGGATTGCAATACATAAGTGATTAATAGAGTCGCTTTTATCTTGCGCTCTAATTTTTGTAAGAAGGGTGGGTTGCGAAGCGTTTTCTTAGGAAGTGATCAACTTTTCTAATTTGATCGCGTCTTGAGCAAATTTACGAATGCCTTCAGCGAGTTTTTCAGTTGCCATAGCATTGTCATTTAACATCAGGCGAAAACCCTTTTCATCTAGGGATATTTTTTTGAGGTCCATAGATTTGGCATTTTCCGGAATCAATTTGCGAGGTAATGATCCTTCTGCTTGGCGTAAATCTTCAAGAAGTTTAGGTGAAATCGTTAGAAGGTCGCAACCGGCGAGCTCAGTAATTTCGCCCACGTTACGAAAACTAGCTCCCATTACCTGAGTCTGGTAGCCAAATTTTTTGAAGTAGTAATAGATTTCAGTAACGGACTTAACACCGGGATCTTCTTCGGGAGGGTAGCTTTCAACTTTTTCATTTGTTTTGTACCAATCCAAAATTCTACCTACAAAAGGAGAGATTAGTGTAGCTTTTGCTTCAGCACATGCAATCGCTTGGGCAATGCTAAACATCAACGTCATATTACAGTGAATACCTTCCTGTTCAAGCTGATGGCACGCCTGAGCTCCTTCCCAAGTAGAGGCCAATTTGATTAGGATTCTCTCACGAGGGACACCGCACTCCTTATACAATTTTATTAATGAGTGGGCTTTATCGATACTTCCTTGAATATCAAAGGAAAGTCTTGCATCCACTTCAGTTGAAACGCGGCCCGGAACAATTTTTAGGATTTCCTTTCCAAAATTGACAAATAGCTTATCCATTAGCAATGAGCGGCTGCCCTTGCTGTAGGAGATTGCTTCTTCAATAAGTTCTTTATATTCGGGTTTTTCAGCAGCAGCCAAAATCAGAGAAGGATTAGTAGTTGCATCTTGAGGTTTGTAATCAACAATTGATTCAAAGTCACCGGAATCGGCAACAACTGTTGTCATTTTTTTTAATTGGTCCAGTTGATTCATTCTCAAGGGGTTCCTTAGGTCAAGATGTTCACGGCGTCAGAGAGGGGTTCAATACGAAATGTTATGGTCGTAGGTTCTGAGCCAATAATTAGTTCTAAGCTGGAGTTTAAGCGCGTAAGTAAGAGTTTATAAGGGACTTTGACATGGTGGCTTCCTAGATCGACACCAACAGATGTTTGGCTTAAAATTTCTTCGGATTCAATCAGTTGACGACACAAGCCTTCAAATTTTCTCAGCTGTCTCAAGAGTGTTTCATCATTAAATAAATATTTTTTTTGACAGCTTTGACATCCGATGCAGTGATTGTCTTTGTCTAGTGAAAAGACGGAAAACTGCACAGGGTGCTGGCATGATTGACAATGAAATTCTAGAACGTGTCCTTTTTGCATAACATTAAGATTAACAGGACGCAAATTATTATCCGAGTGATTTTTTCACCATAAACCCCTATTTAAATGTTTATTGTGGGGGTGAGGCGACGTTACCCGTTAAGTAAAAAAAAATATTCCAGTCACCTTTTTCTTTACAATCTCTATGGTCTGAGTTATGATTGACGTATTCCAATAGACTCTTTCAAAAGGGAGTTTCTGTGGCTTTTCGCATCGCAATTAATGGATTTGGCAGGATTGGTCGGCTTGTCTTTCGTCTAGCGCACAACCATAACGACATTGAGATTGTTGCAATAAACGATCTCGTTCCAAGCGACAATTTGGCTTATTTGTTGAAGTACGATTCTACCCATGGTACTTTTCCTTATGATGTTAAAGCCGAAGAAAATGCGATTGTCATAGAGGGAAAAAAGGTACATATTTTTTCCGAAAAAGACCCTGAGAATCTACCATGGAAAGAATTAGAAATTGATTATGTTGTTGAGTCAACGGGATTTTTTACTAAACCGGAACTCGCACAAAAACATGTTATTGCCGGAGCAAAAAGAGTGATGATCTCAGCCCCGGCCAAAGGAGATGTTCCCACATTTGTAGTGGGAGTAAATCATAAAAATTATCAGCCAGATACCGATGTCATTATCTCAAATGCTTCCTGTACGACGAACTGCCTTGCCCCGATAACTAAAGTATTACTGGACAATTTTGGAATAGAAGAAGGTTTAATGACCACTGTCCATGCAGTCACTGCATCTCAACCAACTGTCGACGGCCCATCCAAGAAAGATTTTCGTGGTGGCCGCAGTGCTGGACAGAACATTATTCCCTCTTCCACAGGTGCTGCGAAAGCCGTAGCCCTATGCATACCAGAAGTCAAAGGTAAACTAACCGGCATGGCACTAAGAATACCCGTTCCGGATGTTTCTGTCGTCGATTTAACAGTGCGTTTGAGTCGAGAAACAACTTATGAAGAAATTTGTCAAGCTATGTTAACTGCGGCAAATGGTTCCATGAAAGGAATCTTAGCTTATTGTGATGAACAAGTTGTTTCTACGGACTTTATCGGTAGCACGTATTCAGCGATTTTTGATAAGGGTGCCGGCATTGCACTTAGTCCGACATTTGTTAAGATTATCGCTTGGTATGACAACGAGACGGGTTACGCCTCTCGCGTCGTCGATCTACTTGAATACATGGCTGAGAAAGAGATTCCTAAAAAAATCTCTTAGTTAAAAACTCAAACATATGGAATGAGCCATGGATTTTACAAGAGAACCCATTATTGAAAGTGTTGTTACGCCTAAAGATGGGTGTAAATTAGTTGTACGAAGCAGTAAAGCTTCGAGTCAGGAAGAATTTTTTGTCGACTCAGTTGAAGTTGTTTCCTTTGGAAACTCTTTTTTCTTTCGCTCGCTTGAGCGGCCTAAGTCTTTTTTAGTTCCCGCAAGTGATTATGAACTTCTCGAAGTTAGGGAAACGCGCCTCGTCTTGAAAAACGTAGGTTTGGATCGCACCATTAAAATTGGTGGGGGACGTGAACCTAAGAAAGAAAAAGAAGTAGAAGCGCCGGCTAAAAAGAGTGAGGATGACGAAGGAGAAGCGCGCGTCGAGAAGAAGCGTGAAAAACGGCGTCAAACTCGTCGCAAACGTACTAAACAAGAGGTCGCACCTCCGCCGCCGGCAGAACAGGCGCCTGTTCAGACCAATGAAGGTCAAGATAAAGCTCCTGCTGTAGAGCAGAAAGCCCCTCGTGAAGGAGGCTCTTCTTTGTTGCCTCCACCCCCAACATTGATTTCCGAGACAATAGCTCGTTATAAGGACAATGCCCTCTTTAAGGATGCCTTTTTCTTAAAAGAAGAAGATGATGACTCTGAAGAAGAGACACAGCCTCAAGATATAGAGGATGGATCAAAGCCAGCTGAAGAAGAATTTCCCTCAGTTTCACTACCACAACCGGAGTATGGTTCATTTGAACTATCCGAGGAAGAGGAAGAGGAGATCTATCGCCAGCGTACTAAGCGCTCATCTGAAGAAGAGGTTCCTGTTGAAGATGTAGAACCCTCTCATGAGGAGATTCCACAGCCTCTTTCTGAAGAAGCTGATCTTCCCCCTCCTAATGAGGAGCTTATCGGTGAAAATGAGCCAAGCAGTGAACATGTTGAGAGTAATAACAACATTTCATCTTGATTCAAAACCCTCAAAAACCTTATCCTATTAACTCAAGTTCCCGGAAATAAACTGGGAACTTGATCTTTTGACTCGCTCGGGTGGTGGAATGGTAGACACTAGGGACTTAAAATCCCTTGCCCTTTTGGGCGTGCGGGTTCGAGTCCCGCCCCGAGCAATCGGTGCCAAAACCGTGAGAGAGCTAGGTCATTCGTGACTTGAGCTCTCTCTTTTTTTACCATGGGCTTTATTGAGTTTACGCGTTTGATAATCCTCCATCCGATTGCTCGGTTTCGGGCGCATTAGCACTACTCTCCCTTAACTCTCTTGTCGTAATGTTGCAACTATAGTATAATGCTCGATTTCATCTCACGGAGTTTGACCATGAAACAACTGTTCTTTACCTTACTCGCATGCACATCCCTTCATGCTAACATTCCTAACTGGTCGCTTAATAATCAGGAGTGGGGATGGAACCAGCTAGAGCTAGCTAAAACCTACTACCACCACTCAGAAGGGCAGAGGCAAACAGCCTGGGATGCCCTCTCTCTTTACTCTTTTAAAGGAGATGAAAAGGTCTTAGATTTTGGATGCGGGGATGGTAAAATCACGGCGGTTATTTCCAAATTAACTAAAAAGGGGCATGTAGTGGGTGTAGACCTTTCACCTATGATGGTAGAAATTGCCTCCTCTTTATTTCCACCGCCAACCTACTCGAATTTAGAATATGTTGTCAGTCAAAGTGTCAATTTTTCAAATTGGGAAGGAGATAGAAATTTTGATTTAGTGACCTCCTTTTGTTGCTTCCACCTTGTTCCAGATCCCAAAGAGACGTTGTTAAATATTTCTTCTGTCATGAGAAAAGGTGCAACTTTTGTCTGCAACTCTGCTGTAGCTGTCTGTCCTGCTGTAATTACAGCTGCTGAGAAAACTTTTGTAGAATTTGATCTTCCCATTCCTTGGAAAATGGGTGGTGGTGGAGAGGCAAATCCCATAAGATCCGTTACGGATTTGACAAGAGCATTGGAGTATGCTGGATTGGATCCGGTGATTTTAGATGTCAATGACCGTCCAGGTTATTACTTAGATAAGCAAGAATATGTCAGCTGGTGTATCGGCACTCTCACAGCAAATTGGGGTGTTCCTTTTGAGATAAAGGAATCTTTTTTCGAAAAATATGTCGATTATTATGTAGAAGAAGATAGCACCGTGATGGATGAAAAAGGGGTTGTGAAAGTCCCGATGGTTATGGTGAATTGCCTTGCGAAAAAATAGGGTTATTTGACTTCTACTTTATCCTTGAGGAATTAAAAGATTAAGAAAGTTTGGGCTCACAAATTAATTTGTGAGCTCTCTCATTTTTTTACCACCTAACTATCTTGCTTTCTACGTATTCAAAATACAGATGATTGAATAGCTTAAAAATAAGCTTATGAGTAAAACTACGAGCCGATAACTGAATTGCTCGGAAGTTAAGGAAAATTGGACGATAGAGAGTTAATTTACAATTTTATAAAAAATCACTCTTTGGCTGTTATTTCTACTCATAATGGTGGGTATCCAGAAGCTGCGCTCGTCGCTTTTGCAGAAACTGCTGATTTGGAGTTAATTTTCCAGACCCATGTTGATAGCAGAAAGTATAAGAATCTCCAGTCAAATTCAAGAGTTGCTTTTGTTATTGGATGGAATGAAAAAATTCATATTACTGTTCAGTATGAAGGAAATGCTATAGAGCTGTACGGGGATGAGGCAACAAAATATAGAGATACATTTCTCTCAAAAAAAACACCTTGTGTTCAAGAGTTCATATTTCATCCTAAATCTAGAATTTTCAAAGTAAACCCTAAATGGATTGGCTATTCTAATTATACTAATGAGCGCCCTAGCATTCTCGAACTTACTTTTTAGATAACGGGGACTTTTATTAAAAAGGACTTCATCTGCATCTGGTAGCTAGAGCACTAATTGATGGATTCCAAGATGGATATTTTCGTCGGGATTTTTTTCGTAAAAATAAAAGGTGTCGAGAAGGGACTTTAGACAAGCAAAAAAGTTATCTTTATTATCAAAGGTGAGAATTCCAATGTTAGGATCTCCAATGCGATAGAGATTTTTTCGTGTATCAAATCGGATATACATTTGATGTCCGGGAATGTTTAGAAGAGCTACTCCATGGCTTTTTTTCAATGGCTGGTTTATTTTTGTGAAAATATCTGACATTTTGTCATCCCAATCTATAATTGCCAAACACCTGGTATCCTTATTACCTGCGGGTTTGGTGTCGTATCCTAAGTCCACATTTATGATGGTACACTTTAATTTCTCGACAAAAGAGAATTTGTCTTGTGGTGCATGGAAACTACTACCGGAAATTGGGGAGTTCTCTTCGGAATGACCGAGACTTTATTTAAAAAATATATTGAATACTATATTGAAGATGCAGGCTATGTAGTGGATGAAAAGGGCGTTGTGAAAGACCTTTTTGTTATGGTCAACTGTGCTGCAGTAAAATAGGGTCTCTGACTTCTGAAACGCTTTATAAGGCTACTTATTCAGAATCAATGGCTTTTTCAATTTGTTTCCATGTGTCGTACATTCCTGATTGCTTTAAATAGGCATCAGCATTTTGAGCACACACAATCACACCGTTTATGTAAAACAAGCAGTTCTCCAAGAGGGATAGCTTTCTATACTTTAACCCTTTAGACTTTAATTCATTGTATGCATGGAACATTCCCAGTTGTTCTTGGAAACTGCGGGAGTCACAAGTGAGTGCAAAAAGACATGTCTCAGTAACAAAAAGTCCTGCAAGCTCACTTGACCCAAATCCTACAACGGACGCAGCGAATTTTTCCTCTTCTTTTTTCCAGGGTACATAGGAAGCGCAAAAATCGGCATTTTTTAGCTTGGCACATATGGGATTGATTGATTTTAACACGACATTATCCGCGTCAACCCACACATAGGGGGCGCCCAATTCGAAATAGGCATGTTTAAAAATCGAAGCCTTCATGCGAAATACTTGATAGCGAATTTCTGGGGCAGATGGAGTTGTGATTGGTTCCTCTATGTTAACAAAGACAAAGGGTTTAAAATTACTAACAAAACTTTGAATCTTGTTTTCATCCCAATTGATCAAAAGAGCTACAATCATACAATCGGGATTTGTCGTTTGGCATGTGTAGATCATTTTTGCTAAATGGGTGCGGTAATGATCGCCGGTTGCAGCTGTCACGATGAGTTTCTCAGGCCTAGATTGAAGCAAAGGGGAATTGGCTGCTTCTTTTAGAGCTTTTTCGACTAAGGTATCTAGCTTATCGTCAAAAGGTCTCGCATATATAGAGACGGAAACGATAATACTTAGAATGCATAGGCATTTTTTCATCATGACGAGGAATATAAAAGATCATCGTGGAAAATGTCTATAAATAAGTAGTAATTTTCCTTCGGCAGTGTGTCTGGACTATTTCCGTTGCTCAGTCCTTAGGGTGGTCCCTACTTAAACAACATTGAAAAATCTCACTCAAAGCCATTGATGAACTATTATTTTTGTTGGAGATGTCTTTTTATATCCGTCCACTTTTCTTTTTGGTGGGTTGTCCACGATTGATATTCTTCTATTTTGAGGTTGTTTGTGTGTATGCCGAGATTTCCTGTGGCTCCTATGTGGGTTTTGGAGAGGATGTTGGCAACGGGATCTTCATTATTTACATGATGAAGGTTCATTGAGACATCTTGATAAGCATCGCGGAAGGGACTACCTTGCTTGACGAGGGTTAAAACCTTGTCGGTTGCAAAGAGATCTGATGAGAATGCTTTCAGGCACTTATCTTCATTGACATGTAGCCCGGAAAATATTTGAGCAAACACCTGAAGAGAGGTTAACGTCACTTCAAAACCTTGCATCAGAGGGCGTTTTGTCTCTTGGAAGTCTCTATGATATCCGGAGGGCAATCCGCGAGTGATTTCTAGAACTTGAAAGAGCATTCCTTGCACTGTCGCTGATTTTGCTCTGATCAGTTCGAGGGGGCAGGGGTTGCGTTTTTGAGGCATGAGACTGCTTCCGGGACAGAATTTTTCAGGCAAGCTGAGATAGGCAAACTCAGGGGCGCTAAAAATAATGATATCTGTGCACACTTTGCTCAAATCGTTCATAACTTGAACTAATGCATTTAAAATGACTGACTCAAATTTACCTCGGCTATTATTGGCATATAAAACGTTGTTTTGGACTGTTCTAAAACCCAAAAGTTCGGAACTCAACTGCCGATCGATTTCTATGGAAACACCATAACTTGCTGCAGAACCGAGAGGACATTGATCATTAAGCCAATAGGCTGTTTTCATGAGTTCTAAATCGTCTAAAAGAGATTCGGCAAAGGCACCGGCCCATAACCCCAGAGAAGAGGGCATTGCACGCTGAAAATGCGTTCTTCCCGGTATCGGTACTGATTGGTACCGTTCTGCAAAACGGCAAAGCTCTGCGCATACTTCTAAAACGGTGTCCATGATGGCTAGTGTCCAGTCTCTCGAATAAAGTCTGAGATCCAACAAAACCTGGTCATTTCTCGAACGCGCTGTGTGAATTTTTTTTCCTAGTGTGCCTAGTTTTTGGATCAACGCATTTTCTACTGCTGTATGTATATCTTCATCATCAGGGTGAATCGTGAATTTTCCTTCTTCAGCCGCTTGGATGATCCGTTTTAGTTCTTCGGTTAATTGACTGCATTCTTCAGCATCTAGGATGCCTATTTTTTCGAGCATCTTAGCATGCGCCATGCTGCCTAGGCAATCGTAGGAAATGAGGGCATGATCCAAAGTGGGATCATCTCCCGTCATAAATGTTTCAACGAGTTGATCTAATTTATAGCCTTTTTCCCAAAGCTTCATTTTTTACTCCATTTGTTTTTAATTAATATTACATAGAAATAAAGGTTATTTCTATCCTTTTTTTAACCCGTGATTGTGAACTAATCTGAGGCCAAACATCTACAGATGAAGGTCATCTTTCGATAAATTTCTCCTCCGACATGTCTACTGACATGGCTCTCGTCAAAATTTTCGAAATCTAACCTCCCTCAGTAGCGCTTCGCCTTATATTAGGTCACGATCACGGGTTTAAGTCTTAGTGCATTGAGTTTGATAAAGCCCTTTGCATCCATTTGGTCATAATTACCTAAACGATCCATGCTGGCAATATCTTCATGGTAAAGAGACTTTACTGATTCACGTTTGGTGATGGTGGCATTGCCTTTGTAAAGTGTTAGATATACTTTTCCTTCTACATGTTCTTGACTTTGTTCAATAGCTGCCATGAGAAAAGCCATCTCTGGGCTAAACCAAAAGCCGTTGTAGATCAGCTGAGCGATTTTTGGCATCCACATTTCTTTGAGATGAAAGACTTCCCGATCCAGTACAAGACTTTCAAGGTCCTTATGAGCTATCCACAAAATCGTGCCGCCCGGGGTTTCGTAGACACCTCTTGATTTCATACCTATGAATCGGTTTTCTACAATATCAACACGTCCAATGCCATGTTTGCAGCCGAGCTCATTTAGGTATGTCAACAGTGCCACCGCGGACTCACATACTGTGATTCCCTCAGCAAAGTTGGTTACGGAAATGGGTATCCCTTTGGAAAATTCAATCATAATGTGAGTTTCCTCATCAGGCGCCAGTTTAGGAGATGTCGTATGTTGAAACATGTGATCGGGAGCTTCTTGAGCGGGATTTTCGAGAATTCCCCCTTCATAGCTAGTGTGCAAAAGATTTTCATCTATGCTATAGGGTTTCTCTTTTGTAGAAGTGATCGGAATTCCATGCTGTTCTGCATAGGCAATCATATCCTGTCGCCCTTTGAATTGTTTCAGAAACTCTTGATCCTTCCATGGACTGATGATCGTGACGTCGGGCATCAAGGTAAGATAAGTCATCTCGAATCGCACTTGGTCATTGCCTTTTCCTGTTGCGCCATGAGCAACAATCGAGGTGTTCTCGTTGCGAGCAATTTCTATTTGAGCTTTAGCAATTAACGGCCGTGCGATTGCCGTCCCTAAGAGGTACCTTCCTTCATATAGGGCATTTGTTTTGAGTGCTTGAAAAACAAACTGTTCGACAAATTCTTGACGAAGGTCTTCGATGTAGACCTTACTGGCTCCTAGCTTAAGTGCTTTTTGTTTCGAGGATTCCATATCCTCTTTTTGACCGATGTCGGCTAAAAAGCAGACAACTTCATACCCTTTTTCTATGAGCCACTTTAATATGATGGAAGTGTCAAGTCCTCCACTATAGGCTAATATCACTTTGTTCATATGTTCTCCTTTGCTAAAAAATGGTTTATTTTTTGTTTTGATGATAGGTCTTCATTCTTTCGATCCCACGCTTCTATCAATTCTCCATGCTCCATGAAATACACATAGTCCATGATCTTTCGTATGAAGGGCATGTCATGGCTGGTAAGAGCAATTGTGATTCCTCTGGCGTTAAGATCGAGAAGTAAAGTTTCTAAACTCTTCTTACTTTCAGGGTCCAACGCCGATGTTGGTTCGTCTAAAAGTA
>JAJFMB010000033.1 GCA_021772355.1 Chlamydiota bacterium
TCTTGTTTTGATGGGTGTCGCGGCATCCTCTGCGCTTGTCGGTTCTTTTTTGATTTTACGTAAAATGGCGATGCTGGCCAACTCTCTTTCCCACACCATCCTCTTCGGTATCGTAATCGCATTTATCCTCTCAGGGGCACATGGCGTTCAAGAAATGAACATATCCATCCTACTGTTGTCAGCAGTTGCAATGGGATTGTTAACAGCGTTTTGTACGCAGTATCTGACACAAACAGTACGCCTGCAAGCTGACGCAAGTGTTGGGATTGTGTTTTCCACCTTTTTTGCATTAGGCGTGATCTTAGTCTCTATCTGGACGCGTAATGCCCATATTGGAATTGAGGCTGTCATGGGGAATGTGGATGCGCTGACCTATCGTGACATCCCTTTTGTCTATCTTATTTTGGGCATCAATATTGTACTGACGATCCTCTTTTTTAAAGAATATAGCTTAACGACATTCGATCCCGCCCTTGCCGCTGTCTTGGGATTTTCCTCCCTTTTTTACAATTATCTACTTATGACACAAGTCTCCGTCACTGCTATCGGCGCCTTCCGTGCTGTCGGAGTGCTTATGGTACTCGCGTTTATTACTGTCCCGCCACTCATTGCTCGCATGCTGACAAATCGCCTAAAACCCATGCTATTTCTAGCGGTTCTTGTTGGCTGTTTCGCCTCATTAATAGGTGTCTCGCTTTCACGTCATTTTTTTACAGTCTATAATATGCCACTCTCAACAGCAGGTCTAGTTGTGTGTGTTTTAGGAGTTCTCTTTTTTCTCACAATTTTTTACAAGAAGATACGCTCATACTGAAAACATTTATCATCAAGTTTTCAATGCGCAGTTCGCGAGAATTAATTTTCTTTAGACTTGTAAAACTCTTTTCAGTTGTACCAAGTTCCCAACAGATGTTAGGCCAAGAATTTCCTAAGGGATGAGAGGGTCGTAGCAGCGGACTAGGTTTTTTCACTGATTGACTCCTTGTCCTGTAAATCTTTAGCATCTTTTAAGCCAAAATGCAGAAGAAACTTTTTTGTGACGCCGTAAAGAGTAGGGCGTCCGGGAACTTCCAGTTTTCCTTCAGCGGTCACTAGCTCCCGCTCCAAAAGGGTATGAATCATTGAGGAGCAGTCTACGCCTCGAATTGCTTCAACTTGCGCTCTTGTGATCGGATGGCGATAAGCTATAATTGCAAGGACCTCCAAGGCGGCTTGGGAAAGCTTGTCCTTGTTTTTGCTGGGATGTAAGAGTGAGACATAAGAGTGGTATTGCGGATAAGTGCGTAGGATGTACCCTTGCGCGATTTCCTCAAGTTTATACGCGCGCTTTTGATCGCGCAATTCTTGCTGGTACTCATCAATCAATTCTTTAAGTTGCTTTGAATCTAATTCGAGGTATTCTGAAACGATTGTGCGTAATTTTCTGAAGGGTAGCGGCTCATCGGTAGAAAATAGAAGCGCCTCGATGATCTTCTTAACTTCTTGTCTCTGAATGGTATCAATCTCTGTGTTGACTTCAGCTTCTTCTGTATGATTTTCCTGTTTCATGTGCCCTGCACCAAAATTTGAGAGGTTTCCTGATCTCTTATGATACTAATACGGTTTAACTTCATCAACTCAAGAACAGCTAAAAATGTGACGATCAGCTCCTCTCGACAAGATGTTTCCATGAGAGCCTCCACCAATACGATGGTATTGTTCCTGCTTAATTTTTCTGTCCATGTCTTAATTTTATCTGAAATGTGCCACTTTTCTTTATGCAGTTGACGCTTCTCTGGGATTTTTTCTAAGACATGCTTTAGTAGTTCGGCTAGGTCCTCCAAAGAGATGTGCTCCACCCCTAATTTTTTTTCCTTCTCTTCGTATGGCACGCTCCCACGACAATACTGTAAAGATTGCTGCTGCTCTTTTTCAGAAAAATCTTTAGCAACTTGCTTGAAACGGCAGTAATCGATCAGGTGGTGAATGACAGAAAAATAAGGATCCTCTTCGATTGTGTCGATAGAGTCCTCTTCTTGCTGAGGGAGAAGGAGTTTGCTCTTTAGCCATAGCAATGTTGCAGTGGTTCCTACAAATTCGGCACCAGAATCCAGATTCAATAAAGTTAGCTCTTGCAGTCGTTGTAAGTACTGATCTGTGATCTCTTTAAGGGAGATTTCATAGATATCAATCTCTTTTTTCTGAATGAGATGTAAAAGAAAATCGATTGGTCCTTCGAAGCTCTCAAGAGTTAAAGTATTTTCATCTTTGTAACGCATGAATGCATCTTACAACAACGCAAAACTTTTGTCGATATTATCGATAAATCACAAATAATCAAGTTCTTATAAAGACAAGTAAATATTTTAGAAAATTGTTGTAATAATTTGAATAGAGGTATACTTAAAGAATGGAGGGGGGCAAAAGTTCTCTTTGTCCCATACAAAAAATCGAGGAATTTTCATGAAACTACGCTGGATAATTGCGATAGTTGCGGCTGTCTTTGTCACTTTTGCCTTTAAGCTAACGTCGTCGACACCTGACCATCAATTCGAAAGAGAAAACATCCAACAGGTAATGCAGCAGATCTTCGATCAGCACATCGAAGAGAGGGGAATTTCGACTAAAATTGTTCAAAGCTCCATCAATAACTACTTGGAGCAGTTTGATCCTGACAAGATATATTTACTGGAAAGCGAAGTGGAGCCTTATCGTCAGTTGAGTGAAAGCCGGCTACAGCAAATTCTTTCTCAGTATAAAAACAGCGATTTTACCGTTTACACAGAACTTAACACATTGATTCAAAAAGCGATCGTCCGTGCACGTGAGATAAGAGAAAAACTCGAAAAAGACAAAGCGCATCTTTTCAAAAAAGGAAAACATACAGCTTCGTCCAATAATGAAGCTTACGCTAAGACCGTCAAAGAGTTGGAAGGACGAATTAAAGACAATATGGTCACCTATATCGTTCAGCAGAAACGGCGCTTCGGAGAAAATATGATCATGAAGCACCCTCATAAAACAATTGAGCGCTACAATGATCATTTGCTAGTGACAGAAGAACAGTATCTCTACCAGGATGATCTAGGTAACCCCTTGCCACTAAGTGAAAAAGAGAATCTCTTTGTCCTGCACGTGCTAAAAGCCTTGGCTCGAGGCTTGGATACCCAAACAGAAGTGATGTCCCCAAGAGAAGCCTACGAAATGAGGATACGGCTCGAAAAAGGGTTTCCGGGTATTGGCGTGATCCTACAACAGCTTCCTCAAGGAATCTATATCACCCGACTCGTCGAGGGGGGTCCCGCCATTAAAAGCGGTAAAATCAGAATCAATGATCGAATTATTGAAGTGAATAACAAACCCGTGGCCAAAAGCTCTATGGAAGAAGTTGTAGAATTGTTGCAGGGAAATAATGGCTCTAAGGTGAAATTGCTTCTCGAGCGTAAAGTCAAAGAGGGGTATCGCTACGTCAATCGGACGATCCCTATCACGCTAACACGTGAGATGATTCCTATTGCAGAAGATCGAGTGGAGACGAGTTATGAAACCGTTGGGAATGGAATTATTGGGAAAATCACATTAAATTCGTTTTACCGTGGAACGAATGGTATATCAAGCGTCGAAGATGTACGTCAAGCAATAGAAACTCTTGATAAACAAGGAAATATGCGTGGTTTAGTCCTCGACTTACGTGAGAACTACGGTGGTTTTTTAACAGAAGCAGTTAAGGTTGCCGGCCTGTTCATCACCAATGGCGTCATTGTGACTGCGAGATATGCTGATGGTCAAGAAAAAGTGTACCGCGATATCGATAGCCAAGTAGCCTACGATGGACCATTGATTGTGTTGACTTCCAAAGCAACGGCGTCTGCCGCAGAAATTGTGGCACAAGCCTTACAGGATTACGGTGTCGCGTTAGTTGTTGGCGATGAACAAACCTATGGAAAGGGCACAATTCAAAGTCAAACCGTTACAGGTGACCAAGGCACATCATACTTCAAAGTCACTGTCGGTAAATACTACGCTCCTTCCGGAAATACGCCCGATCACAAAGGAGTCCTAGCAGATATCGTCGTTCCAAGCCAATTTACTCATCTAAATCTGCGCGATGAACACCTTGAATTTGCCAATACAAACGATATTATCGCCCCGGCTTTAGATGACAAATTGAAAGGCGTTCCAAGTGCACACCAAGATTGGTACTTAAAATATTACGTTCCCACTCTGCAAGCGAGACAAAAAGAGTGGAACCAAATGCTGCCCACCCTACGCAACAACAGTTCCTATCGCATCGCGCATAACAAAAACTATCAACACTTTCTCAAACAATCAGGATCGATTGATCAGGATAATACCGAAACAACCGACCAAAGCGATGAAGAAGATGAATCAATGGCCGCACTTCGTAAAAATTTCGGTGTTGAAGATCTCCAAATGATCGAGGCCGTCAATATCGTTAAAGATATGATTATCCTTCACCAGCACCCCAACTCGCGCAATACCGCTCAAGTCCGTAAGTAGTGTTTCTTGGCCCTACAGTGATTTCTCGTTGCGAAAAAAGAGCGCAATCGTCTATCTTGGCTACTTCATTTAATGGCCAGATAGCTCAGTCGGTAGAGCAGAGGACTGAAAATCCTTGTGTCGCTGGTTCGATTCCAGTTCTGGCCACATTTCCCTTTTTAAAACATCGCATTTTGAAAGATCTCTCCTCGGCCGTGCTACACGCACTGTCCTCGTCGAGATCTTCCAAACTGCTCGTTTTAAAATGGGAAATTGTCGTCCCAAGATTGTGAGGATTGGCGTGAATCACCGACTACACGTACTGTTCTTGCTGAGATTTTTTTAATTGCTTGCTTTTCCCAGTTCCCAGAAGAAAAAAGGGAATTGCCTGCATCGGTCGCCTTGAACTTCCCACGCTTGGAACATTTTCTCCAGAGAAGATCAGCGTGAATCACCGACTACACGCACTATCCTCGTTGAAATTTTTTTAATTGCTTGCTTTTCCCCACCAAAATTCCCAGCCCCCAGAAGAAAAAAGAGCTGCTTCTATCGTCCTACTTTAAGTTTTATCTGTTTAGTTTTTATTAAGATATAAAATTAGAAACAGTAATTATAATTTAGTTTATAATATATTTGTGGGTGTTGTTAAACTGGGGGTGATATGGGGGATTACAACGCAGGCCTCCCAATCGAGAGAGGGGGGTATTCGACTGATAATATATTTCGTCGTTTGCAAAAACCACAAGGATTGGAAATTGCTCAGGAGCTAATCAAACAAGATATTCATCAACTGGACGATGCAAGATTTAAACTTCGCGACAAAGACATAAAGCCAATAGAAGAGGACCACGTCACCGAAGCAGTTAGTGGGAGTTTTCCATCCTCTCCTGAGAGCGCCCGCCAAGAAATTAGTGAAGACACTGTTCCAGTGGATTTTCCTTTTGAGGAAGATGGATATATTGATGCCGAAGCGTTTATGAAATATTTTAAAACGCTCCAACCTAAAGACTATGTGGAAGCTGATAATGTGTACAATAGTCAAGGAAGTTCCTTAGAACAAACACCTGTAAAAGATCGTGATATGGGAAGGGATGTTGATGATGCCATTGATAGGTGGCAAAGTGCCACAGGCCGTAGCACGGAAGCTCAAGGGATAATGAAGATCAGCAAAGAAGAGATGAAGGATGCTAGAAGAGTAGCTGAAAGACGGATCAAGTTCCAACGCAGTGCAAGAAATGAAATGATCGAGGGCATTGGAAAAGAGCGAGTAAAACACTTAGATGATTTGGCCAGAAATGGAAGCTTTGATGAAATCGAAAAATGGGAAGATAGAACAGAACTTGAGAATGCCTACCTTATTCAATTGTTGATGAAAAACAGTATTCCCTTTAGTTATTCGGTTACACACAACAATGAATCCCTTCAGTTGTATGAATTACATAAATTAGCTGAAAATTACCCTCAATTAGCTCAATATATTGGGTATGACGGAGAATCTTTATCCTTTCAAACCATCGAGAAACTATTCGGTTCGCAGATCACTATGATCAATGTGACTCAAGGGGATTGGACAAATAATTCTCATGGGCATCATGAAGGCAACAAGCCGTCGATTCAGTCGAATCCCGGTGATTTGGTCATCAACGTCACTCTCAATGATAGTGAACGGCTTGTTCTGAAGGGGATGGATTTTGATGAAGGTTTTATTCATGCTATCTATGACATGGTGACCTATGAAGAGCATGATCGCGTTCAAGCTAGCGAACACGATCCTGCCGTCAAATTGGAAGAGGCGCCAAAAACGCGCAACTTAGCTGTGATTACACCTGAGAATAGGGGGAAATTCTTTGAGCACGTGTCAAAAGTACGCTTTTCTATTCCGCTTTTCGGTGCCCCAGAGGATATCTATCTACCACGAGTGAAGAGGGTCATGACACCACCTAAAGGTTAGCTATCATTGTCGGCATTTTTTTGTGCCAACAGCCCCCTCATCAAGTCCTCTATGGAAACTCCACAGACTGTTACATTTGCTGAATAGTTTTCTTCAAGTTTTCTTCGAAGTCGAATTTGGGAACTATGTTGTTGGGCACATTTGATTTTTGTTTGAAACCTCTTTGGTATGCCGCTGACGAAGTCGATAAAAGGGGCGGGCAGCTTTGGAACTTCTGTTCCGTCATCTAGAGTGTTGGGAATTTTTTTCTCTTCGATGTCTCTTATTTGTTTCTGATGCTCATCAGTTGAAAATATTTTATAAAATTCTGAATAATTTGCTATCCAGAGGTCATCATTCAACGAGCCATTCATAAGAATAATCACATGGTCGATTATTTTTCCCATGATAAGAAAATTGACAGCACTGGGAACAGGATTGTCTTGTCCGATGTACTCGCATAGCATCATCAAACTTTGTTGGGATATTTTGTCGAGGGTAGTTGCGTAATCCTGTCGATTAGATTGTTTAAAGCGTGACAAGACGGGAAGCATAGCCACCGGATTTTTTGGATTATTAATACCGGGAGTGCAGAGATAGCGTTTAAGACTAGTCATCAAGGAATCAGGTAAATCTCCCCTCAGAAAGATTTGCGCTATGATTCTAGGGGTACTCATGATTGAGACAAATGGTCCTGTATAATTATCATCTGTACTTTTTATTTCCTCTCTACAAATATCCAAAGCAGTTTGGTAGGCCGATTCAGAGAGTTTATAGAGCCCTTTTTTCACAGCGTGGGTATGACCGTAATTAAGAAATAGCGGCTCTCCTGCTTGAATGTCTCTTGTGGCAACGACAACAGGCTCTTCTATGACTTCACGATAACCTTGTCTTTCAACAGTATATACGATCCTTTGGAATTTGCAATTACTTGGTCCATCGTTAATGCAGACACCTAGCGAGGCATACTCATTTGTCTGGTAGGCAAATTGACGATCATTTGTCATCAGGCCGTTAGGCGTTGCTATTCCTTCTAGGAAGTTATCTGATTTTTTTAGGTCTTTGCATCTTTCAATTGCGCCACCTAATGGGCAAATCCTTGTTCCCTTGGGAATATCTTTTAGGGCAACGACTCCATGTCCCATATCCCCTTGCCTTTCTAAAGCTACGGCATCAGAGGGAGCGTAAGTTTTGGAATCAGTGTTCTGGTTAATTTTTGCTTCACCGAAAAGACGTAGTAAATTTTTTTGACTGAACATAGTGTTGTGTACAAAAGTGACGCCCACTTTTTCTCGAAACTCTTTTTGTGTAAGGGAACGGACTGTTCCGTCGGCCTCTTTAAATTGGCAGACTGTTTCCTCTGGGCCGGGGATTAAGCAATTGGGAGCTTGATATTGTGTTCCTTCACTTTTGTGGTTGTTCATGCCACACTGTCTTTTGACTCTTTCTGTATCGAGATGATCCTTGTCGCATACGAGCTTATGTGTTTTCCAGGCGGTTTTTTGGCATTCGGCACTACAATACCAGACGCTTTTGCATGCACGGCATATTTTTAAAGGCTGGCTACCCATTTCGATGCGTTCGGAAAAGCAACTACAGCACACCAATTTAGGCTGTACGCTCTCTAAAGTTGTTTGGGTAGTGGGGTGATATCTAGTTGTTGCTTGAACCATTGCATGAACTTTTTTTTTGTAACATTATATAGATTAGGGAAATAAATTCCATTTAATTGATAATTTTAGTAAAATTTATTCAAATTATTTTAATGTTATTTTTTTTATTACAAAATCCCTAACACTAGTTGATAGATTTGATAGCTATATGTTATCTTAATTAAATAAACTAAACAAAAAGATTTGATATATGGCTTCACCAATAGACGAGGGTGCTACAAGGGTAAGTGTTGATTTGCCAGTTCGGGGTGATCTAAGAGGCAAGTGGAACTCTTTAGGAGTAGTGTGGTTAAATAATCCACAAACGAACGCCTTTTTGGCGAAGGGAAATTTACCAATTGGCTGGAGTACAAGCGAAAATGCCGCATCTGACGAAAATGCCGCATTTGATTATGATATGAGATCATTTTATGTTTTAGATGCTCAGGGGATGTACAGAGCTGAAGTTAGAATGAAAACGGCTATTTATGATCAGTGGGCAGCGGTAGATCTAATTTCTGAGGATGATCCTAAAAATACTGAGGCTACATCTGCAAGAGATCCCCGTCTAGAAAAAGAGATGAAATCATTGATACTTCGATACAACACGGCAGTTACTAAAGGGCATGGGAAAGGTGCAAGGGGACAAGAAGATGTCGACAGAGCCTATTATGAATTAGTAGAATTTGTCAAATTCCATCCTTATTTTGGTGGGGAAGTCCCGTTTGCAAAACACCAGTGTCATGATGATGGAGTTGATGGCCTTTCCCAAGCACTAATGACCATGGCACGGCTCCTAAATGGGGAAGATTAGCATTCATAAATCTCTCTTATCCCTGTTTCTCGAGAATATTCTTTCATTCTTTCGATATCTCGGCAAGGGCTATTGCGAAAAATATCTAATAAAAAATCTTTGGGTCGAATGAGTTCATCATAGCATTATTTTGAAATGCCAATGGCGATTTCACGACCATCAAGCCGCTGAAGACTAACTTTATGTTTTCGATGCTTGATAGTCTCTCTTAATAAAATTATATATCGTTAAATTATTAAAACCAGTAAAATATTTGTCTAGTAATTTTAAAATGGGTGTTTCTAATGCTTGTTAGAGAAGGAAATGGTGCTGGGGCCGCTGGTGGTGGTGAAGAACCTGTGGAGCAGGATCACGGAAATTTTTTTGGGAGAGTGTGGGGGCGTGTCTCTAGTCATTGGTCGGGGAGTAGTATGACGCGTAAGGTGATGTATGTTTCTGCGGGTGTGCTTGCTGCTGCATATTTATATAACAGATATTTTAATCCTACTGAAGAGTATGAAAGCGATCCTTGTGAAGATGCAATTTCTAAAGCGTTGTCCCAAATTGCGGACTGTCCTCAAGCTCTAGAGGCTTATCAGAAGCTGGCGGATCATCCGGGGTTTGTGAATTTTACCTGCATCGATCAGGGGCGAGGGACCTTTGTCGTCGACACCGAGGGTAGGTCGATTCCAGAGGTCACAGGTGATATAGTGATGAATTCCATCAGTTATGCTCCAGGGAACGGGGAAGGATACGATTTGTTTATGGCTAGGCATAATGCGTGTGATCATGATTCTCCTGATGCTTATGCACAAGCGGTAGCAAATGCAACTCGG
>JAJFMB010000321.1 GCA_021772355.1 Chlamydiota bacterium
TTTTGGGCTACCCCGTTGATTTGTTTTACGCTGGTGGGAGGGGTATTTGCCTATCGTCTTCCTTACGTTGCAGCCCGGCTTCAAGTGTATTTTCATCCAGAATTAGACATTAAGGGAAAAGGGCATCAACCCTATCAGGCAAAGATTGCTGCAGGGTCAGGACAGTTGTGGGGAAAAGGGCCTGGAAATGGCTTACAGAAGCTAAGTTACCTTCCAGAAGCGCAAAACGACTACATCGCCGCGATATTTGCAGAAGAGTTCGGTTTCATAGGCATCGCATCTCTGGTTTTTCTTTATATGAGCCTAGCCTTTTTAGGGTTTGCAATTTCATATCAGGTTGACGATCGTGCCGCTTTCTATCTCGGCGCATCGATTACGTTCTTAATTAGCTTTCAAGCCTTTCTCAACATGGGGGTTGTCTCAGGTTTATTGCCAAGTACAGGTTTGAACCTCCCCTTCTTTAGCCAAGGAGGTACATCTCTAATGGCAAATATCATCGGCACCAGCATCTTGTGGAGTATGCAGACGATGCCAAGGACTGTTAGGATTACTTGAGGTAGGACCTCATAAGCAAAAGCAACATATCCAAAGCTAGGAAATTTCATCTCCTCAGAGAATGCTATGTCAACGAAGTCTCCAGTTGACGATAGTTGATTTTTCCTGTTCCCATAATGGGAATATCATCCTGTTTGATCACAGAAGAGATTTTAACGAGGTTGCTAAATCCTGATTCCTTCAGAACCTGATTCACTTCATCTGGACTTGTAGAGAACTTAGTAAAAAGGAAAACTTTAGTCTTTTCACCAGCTTCTTCTTTCGCGCATACAGCAAGAGAGGGGCCTTCAGGATCAATATCCCACTTCTTCTCAAGAGCAGAATGTAGCAGCGCTGATTCGATTGCTGCTAGACTGATCATTTCGCCCCCGATTTTAACAAACCGTTTTTTACGACCTGAGATGAAGAGGTTTCCATCCTCGTCGAGATGGCCAAGATCTCCAGTGATATACCACTGCTTTCCGTTAATAGTAGTGAAGGGGGAGGTTAAACCGTGGTTGAGATAACCAGAAAAAACATTGGGACCGCGAGCAAGTATCATCCCTTGTGAACCCTGAGGGATTGGCTCGTGTGATTCTTGATGGACAATGCAAATTTCAACACTTGGCAAAGGTTTGCCAACACCCATATTTGGTTTGCCAGGCTGATTGATTGTGAGCACAGGACCGCATTCTGTAATCCCGTATCCTTCAGATATAGTACCTTTTTTACCAACAGCATCCATTTGATGGAATAGCTCCGGAGGAGTGCGTTCAGCACCCGTTAGGCACATACGTAGTGTTTTTAACTGCTCAATTTTGGCGGATTTCAGCAAGTTTTTCACAAACGTTGGGGCACTACATACAATAGAAATACCCCACTTTTCAAATCCATTCGCCAACTGCTTACCATTTGTTGGGTCAGGCGAAAAAGCAATTCGCATACCTGCCAGAAGACTCAAAAGACCTCCGTAGCTAAGCCCAAAACCATGAAAGGGGGGTAAAAAGCCATACACGCAGTGATCTGAAGTGACCTCAATACGATCCAAAGAATCACGTTGATTACTCATAATATTGTTGTGCGAGAGAGGGACGCCTTTTGGCATACTTTCGGTTCCACTTGTAAAGAGTAAAGCTGCAGTATCATCCTTACTTGCCTTGTCTATGCCAAAATGTTTAAGAATGGATTGAGGAGAGCGCCAAGATAAAAATTTAGCTTTGATTTTGTGCCAAAGCCCAATCTCGCCTCTTAAATCCTCTAACATTTTGAGTTGGTCTTCAATACCATTAAAATCGACATTGTCCAAGCGATCAATAAAGGCCCAGGAGCTTAAAACAACCTGTACTTTGGAAAGCTCCACAACAGATTCCAAGTGTCTTGGCCCAATCGTCCAATTCACCATTAATGGCACTTTGTTTGCTAACTGGCAAGCCAGTACGCATACATATGCTGCGACACTTGCGGGGAGAAGTATTCCAATATAATCCCCTGGAAGTGTTTTAATATATTCTGCCAGAACAATGGCACGGAGCTTTAATTGGGGGTATGTCAAAATTCCGGAACGATCGTCTGCGCACGCAATTTCTTTTCCCATACGCGCGCAATTATTGAGGAACACTTCAGGGATAGTATCGCCCTTAGCAAGTTGGCATCTGCGGTGAGTGCTTTGAGGTTCGTGCCATTTGGAGATATCCTGTTGCTCATCTTCTTCTGAAACATCAGTGTATACGATTTGTTTTGCTGCAATGGCAATAGTTTTACTGACCGTTGTAATTTCATGAACGGGAACATTAGCTAAGTCAAATTGTTCATGAAGATATGAAATGACTTCTGCTATATCCAATGAGTCCAATCCAACATCATTTGTTAACATCATCTCCGGTTTCACTTGACCCGGCTCCATATCGGCAATCTTGGCAATGTGTGCAATGACATTACTCTTGATTTCATCAGGTATTTTATCGAGGTTGATCTCTTCCTCTTTCGATGCTTCTGGAGTGTAGAGATCTGGAAGCTCCTCTTTCCAGCGGCTGTAAGAGACCAACGCTAAGGAGTCGCCAACTTTTTGATCCGAGAGACCGTCAGGTTGATTATACCAGTTCTCTAGGTACTTGTTTAACTCGAGCCTAGGTGCATCATAAGGGAAATCTTTCGGAGCCGGAACAAACTCAATGGTTACTTCTCGTTTCGGGGTGAAAAATATTAGGTTTTTTAAAATGACTTTCAAACCATGGTAAACAGTCTGCATCATTGGCGGGGTTTTGCCTGTCAAAGCGCGAGAAAAACTACTTCCCCAAAGGCCTTTAATTCGCACAAGTACAATGTTGGCCTCCGGAACTTCGTTTATTATTCGATGGACTGCGGAGTTTGATCCGATTTCTTCAATGGCAGTTTGTTTTAAACGTCCGCCAGGGTAAATGAGAAAATGATCACCCTTACGCAAATCTGTTGTGATTGTTTGAAGAGCTTTCTCTCCCTTTTTTCTTTTTAGGCTGTTACTTCCGCTAGAGAAGCTGGGCATGGGCAAAGCATCTAATAATTTTGCGGCACGATTGACTACAGGTTTGTAATACATGTATTCGACAATCATAGGACGAACCGGAAATTTAGGCCACACAGCTAAAGTCACAAGAGAGGGGTCGACGAATACAGTGGGGTGATTAGGAAGAAATAGAATGCCCCCTGATCTATTTAGCTTGTCAGGCGTTAAGTTTTCAAGACCCTTAACGGTGATGCGGTATCGAAACCAAAATAAGAATCTTAAAAAATATGCAATTGAAAATCTAAGAAATGATTTCACATTCCACTCCAAGTTTTTTTACATTCAATGAGTCATTATGATACGTTCTGTCTAATCTTGACAAGTGAAAAGCATTTATTTGAAATAATGATTATGCATATCGTTAATATATTAATTTTAAATTAAGATTTAATTAATTTTTTGTGGAAACTTAATCTTTTTTAGTTTAAAATGTATATGTTAATTAAGCCTAGGACGGTAAAAATGCCTGTAACGATAAATTCAACTCAGTTTCTAAGTCCCGAACAGCGAAAAGTCAAGTATTACATTGATGAGACGGATAAGATCGCTCGCAACAGTAGTACAATGGAAAAGCTGTTAAAATCACTGTCCGGTATTTTTGCTGTCTTTGATCTCCCTTTTACGCCTAGCGCGCCGTTAGTAGTTGCGGGTTTGGCAAAAGATACAAAAGGTTTTTGCAATATTGTCGGTGCAATAAAGCCGATCTTTCGCTTTAGAGAGTGGATGAAAGTTGATGATTTTGGGCGTTCTCCTTGGGAAACCAAGAGTGTCCTAGATCTTACAGGTCTTACTCTCCATACAGCGGGAAATATCTTAGGAACTATAAAATATGTTTGTGGTTTAGCTGCGATCACTTTTCCTACCTATATTTCTGTTGCTAGGACATTTATGCTCATGGGTTCCTATTCGATTAGGGCGAAGCAAGAAAAAGAGAAGGTTGACCAAATGAAGGTCAAGCTTGTTAGAGATGAGTGTAAAATCAAATTGTGGAACGATAAAAATATTAATAACAAAGATATTCTTGTTAAATATGTAGGAAAGATTGAGCAAGGGACACAACATCTTGAGAAATGGCATGAGTCGTTTGATCGTGTTGTCAGCGAAGCTCCATTGCAAGACTTTTGCCAAGAGCGCATCGAAAAGTGGCAAGGTCGATTGTCAGATCCAAACAAGGAAGAAAAAGCAAAACTTCATTTGGAAAGATGGGAGAAGATTTCTCAACGTTTACAAAGCTCTCAAGATGACCTTCAGGTTCGCCGTTCTCTGGCAGCTAAGTACGGTATAAAAATTAATCTTCTTCAAAAGAAGATGAACCGTTGGGAGCAATATAAGCCTAAATTAGAATCCGGCTCAATTTCGGAGTTTCGGGATTTAAAGATTTTAAAGTGGAATAATCGCAAAGAAGATCATACAATTGATCATAAGAATGGAAACATTGCTGTCGCATTTAATGTAAGTATGGCAGCCTTGCTTGCATTAGTTGGCATTGCGACCGTGTTTGCAATCACAAATGTAGCGATGTTAACAGCGACGGTAGCTGTTGGTCTTTTAGTTAGCTTTACTGGGTTCCGATACACTCTATTTACCCTAGATAAGAAAAAATTCTCAATTATCTAGCCATCTTTTTTTTTGGTAGTCCTCACTGCAATCAGTGAGGATTCTGCCCTCACTCTATAGTACTTAATTTAAGAGAGATTACTTTACAAATATTGAATGTTAAAATATACTCCTGACTCAATTTCATTGATTTAAGGAGAATGGCATGGCTGAAGCAGTAGCAGGCACCGGCACAGATAAGCGTAGATTTTTTATGACTCCGGCTGAAGGGACGTTTTACAAACCTAATTTTAAGTTTGATTCTTTAGCTCAAAAAGGTGCCGCATATGGCAGGGTCTTTCTTGATTGTGCTAGTGAAATTCGAAAAAATCCGGAGATTACAGCTACGTTTTTTCGCGCTGTTACCTATATGTGCACAGCCGCCGAATTGGTAACAGGGAAAGTCGTTTTTTTATCCAATTTATCTGCTCGTGTAGCAGGTGTTGCCGATTTGACTGATGCTATTAGCTTTTTGAAAAGTATAAATGACGTTAATAAAGCGCCCTCATCAAAAGATGATCGTGTGACACAAGTGATAAAACATTTAGCGAATGTTGTTTTTACAGGAGTTACAGGTAGTTGCGTCTTGTTGTTGTTGGATACGTTTAAGTTTATCAACTTAGCGCATATTGCCGATAAGATTGGAAATGCTGCTCCGGTTTTAAATTTTGTCGGGAAAATGACACTAGTTGGCGCTCTCAGAGGTATGCTTGGTGTTGGTTATACTATTGCAGGAGTTGAGGCTTGCTTGCGATTAGATCGCGCAATCAATGAAGAGCAAAAACGTAAGGCTATGATCGATATTGCGTATTCTGTGGCCCAAATTTCATTGCAGATTGTAATACTTGCTGGTGCTCCCGTCTCACTTCCTATTGCAGCGCTAGGCGTTGTTGCATATAGCTTAGGGGTGACCAGTTTTATTTACGAGTACATGAATAGAGATGCCATTAATCAGAAACCTCAAGACCCTCTGAATATCCAAACAGAAACAGAAGCATTACAAAAAGAGGTGGCGTAATGAGCACGGTTGAAGCAGTACATATACATTCTCAGACTTTTGAAAAGTGGGTGCATTCGACGAAGGAAAATGTAGCAAAAGCTGGATTTTATATAGTCGATTTTGGAAACAGATGTTTCACAAAAGTTGAGGGTATGGATCGCGTCGCAAAATTCGTGAGTGGTATTTTAGGAGTTAACGATCACTATTCCGGTTTGACAGGCCCATGGAGTAATCTGAGTTTTGCAGTCAATAATTATATTGATATTAACAAAGCTACGATACTTTTTCCTCGCTCTCTTAGATTAACCAACTCTAACAAAGAAGGTAAATCTTTTTGGAAAATCGATAAAGACGAACGTTTGAGAATTGTTGCTTTAGCTTTATTGACGATTGTTTCAGCGTGTGATTTTTATAATTTAGGTCGTATAATCGCTGGAGTTGGAAAAGCTGGTCATGCTTTTAAGTTGTTTAAAAACGGTGTTTTTACTGGCGGTCTAGGTCTTTGTATTAACGATGATATTAAGACAATGAAGAAGTATAATGCCGAAATTGAGACAAGTTCGATGAAAGAGCGCAAGTGGCAAGTTTTATCTTCAAAAGTTCAGGATGGAGAGTTGAATAGTACAGATCAAGTGATCGCGCATTATCAAGCAAAGTTGTCTTCTACTGCTAGCGAAAGTAAGAAAGAAAAGTACCAGGAAAAAATTGATCAATTGAATAGCGGCACTCTGACAGTGGAAGATTTTCAAGATAAAATTGAAACTAAAGAGGTGAGCTGGGGAACCAGAAAGATTACCCAAATCAACAAAAACAATAATGTAAAGGCAAATATATTGGCGGCATCTACTAAGGTGACTTCCTTGGCGCTCGATATTATTGTGGTTTCATTAATCGTCATAGCGGCAACTTGTGCTACTTCAGTTTGTTTACCGGTAATAGGGGTGAACGTATCGCTTTTAGCTGTGGCTGCAATGGTAAAGACTGTTGATGTGTGGGTAAAGGTCGCTCTTGGCTCTTATAATCTTGCTAAATTTACTCACTCAGAATACGTGGTCAATGCAGCCTAACTCGATGAATGAAGGGCTTGTGTATCATGAGTGGTTTATTATCTCCGTTATGACGGGGATAACAGTGGGGATTTGCATGGCTGCTGCCAAATCAAATGTCGCTCCATGTGAATTGTTAGGTGGTAATAAATATATTGAAGTTCTCGTTGTTGGAGACGTGGTGAATTCAGGCGTTCATAAAGTTATTAGTGGAACAAAGATCAAAGAGATAGTTGTCAAAGCTGAGCCTTTGCCAGATGCAAAGTTAAAATGGCTAAAAATGGATGGTCTAGCTCACCAAGGTCAAATGATAAGAATAGCGAAACCCTTGAGAAAACGAGATAGGATGCAAAAAAAATGCATTTATGCAGACAAATCAGTTGTGAAAAATAACATGATTTGATAATGTTTTTGTTTCATCGATTGAGGATCGCTTGAAAAGGCGCAATTCCCTTGATGACTCTGGACATAACGCATTTCGTGTGTACATGTTCACTAGTTTGAGAGGATAAAGTTCTAAAATCGTATAAGTTTAAAAATTATAGTGTTGATAACTAGTTTAAAGACTGGAATTTAACTGAATTTAGGAAAAAAACCATGACACTGAATTTATTAGGTAAAAAACGCGGAATGATTCAAATCTTTGATAAAGATGGGAATAGTGTACCGTGCACCGTAATTCAAATCGAACCTAATGTAGTTGTTCAAATTAAATCCACTGATTCAAAAGATGGATATAATGCACTTCAGTTGGGGTATGAGAAAGTTGTTGCAAAAGATCCACGACGTCAGGAGAAGCGTACATCTAAACCTCTTCGCGGACATTATGGAAAAAATGGGGTGCAGCCTCGTCGTCATCTACATGAAAGTCGTATGGATAGCACAAGTGATTATGAAGTTGGCCAAGAAATTGGTGTTAATGCCTTTTCGGGAATCGAGTTTGTTGACGCAATAGCCGTTTCAAAAGGAAAAGGTTATCAGGGTGTGATGAAGAAGTACAATTTTAAAGGTGGACCAGCGGCACACGGATCGGGATTTCATCGTCATGCAGGATCAACTGGTATGCGTAGTACACCTGGTCGTTGTTTTGCAAACAGCCCACGTCCAAGTCACATGGGATTTGAACAAGTGACAATACAGAATTTGAAAGTAGTCAGTATTGATGAAGACGATCAGTTGATCGTAGTAAAGGGAGCTGTTCCCGGTCCAACTAACGGATTGGTCAAGATTGCTCCTGCAATGAAAAAAAAGTAAATATTAACGAGATTTTCGGAGACTAACTGTGGCGACACTAAAAAAATACAATCTCAATGGTCAGGAAGTTGGAGAGGTAAATGTTGAAGGTGCTTTTGATAAAGCAGAGATCAACAGCCAGCTTGTTAAAGATTATATTGTGGCTTTAAGAGCAAATGCAAGGCAGTGGTCAGCTAATACTAAGACGCGTGCCGAAGTAAAGCATACGACTAAAAAGCCGTTTAAGCAAAAGGGTACAGGTCGAGCTCGTCAGGGTATGACAGTTACTCCTCAGTATCGCGGTGGTGGTATTGTGTTTGGACCAAAGCCAAAATTTGACCAGCATGTCAAGGTTAATAAGAAAGAGCGTAAAGCTGCAATTTGCTTTCTCATCGCAGATAAAATGCGAAATGGAAATGTAAAAATTATTGAAAGCACGCAGATGGATCAACCAAAAACGAAAGTTGTTGTTGAGTTTCTTCAACAAAGCAAACTGAGTGGTGAACGAAATTTGTTTCTTGGTGAAGGTAACTTTGAAGAAGTTTCAATTGATGATAAGAAAACCGCAATAAATGTGCGATGCACTCAACATCAGAATTTTTCTAAAAGTTTACGTAATTTGCCGAAGACATCGTTTGCCTTGGCAAAAAATATTAGTGGCTACGACGTCATTCTAGCAAAAAATTTGGTGATGACTGAGCAGGCTTTAAATGAAATTCAAAATTGGTTGTGTGGTTAAGAATGGATATAGAGAAAGACGCGTATAAGATAATTAAACATCGTCATATTACTGAGAAAACAACGATGTTGCAGGAATTGCAAAATGCGGAAAGTTCTGCTTCATTAAAACGATTTGAATTACCCAAGTATGTATTTATCGTGGATCAAAATGCAAATAAACCACAAATTGCTAAAGCATTAGAAAGTATCTATAGCGATTTGAATGTGCGTGTGATGTCTGTAAATACACTAAATGTAAAACCGAAGTCAAGACGTGTACGTGGACGTTCTGGCAAGAAATCTGCCTTTAAGAAAGCAATTGTCACTTTTGAAAAAGGTGACAAGTTGGATAACGTATAATAAGAAGGACATTACCTAATGTTGCGAAAATATAAACCAGTAACCCCCGGCCGCAGAAAACTTGTATTGCCGATTAACGAGAAATTAACTCGGGCAGAGGGAAAGAAACGCGCAGTTGTGAAACCAACACGTTCGCTTTTGGAATCAAAAAAGAGAACAAGTGGAAGAAACAATTTAGGTCGAATTACATGCCGCCATAAAGGTGGAGGACATAAGCGTCAATATCGATTGATAGATTTCAAACGCAATAAAGAGAATATACCGGCTAAAGTAGGATCTATCGAATATGATCCTAACAGGTCTTCATATATTGCTCTCCTTAACTATGTAGATGGTGAAAAGCGCTATATCATTGCACCGGAAGGATTGAAAGCAGGTGATACTGTTCAGACTAGTGACAAACCTCCTTTCAAAACCGGTTACTGCATGAGATTGAAGCACATGCCTTTGGGTTCTGTTATTCATAATATTGAATTAAATCCGGATAAAGGTGCAAAGCTAGTGCGTTCAGCTGGTTTATCAGCACAGTTAATGGCACGAAGTGGCGGCTATGCGACACTAAAAATGCCATCTGGAGAAGTTAGATTAATTAACGAAAATTGCCGAGCTACTTTTGGTACAGTTTCAAATTCCGAGCACAACCTCCGTGTTGAGGGAAAAGCTGGAAGAAA
>JAJFMB010000322.1 GCA_021772355.1 Chlamydiota bacterium
AAGGAAACCAGTACTGGGACCGCGTGACAAACCGTCAAGAATGCGGTGAGCAACTTCATGAATTAGTATCTGAAGGAGCGACTGCACTTACCAAAGAACAACACAAAGATGCTGTGAAACGTTCGCAACTACGTGACGTAAGACGCCTAGATTGTGCAAAGCAACTTAAAGAAGCTATTACTACATCTAATGAACATAATGTAGCAGATGATTTTGCTGAGATCGATGGTATTCTTGCTGAACTAGAGCAAGAAGGGAAAGAAATCAATAAGAAATTGGGTTATTCTCATAGAATAGGTCGATGCCTTAAAAAAGCTAAATTTTGGGGCAAGAAAAAAGAAGCCAAAGCTGAAGAAAAAGACCGCACTGAAGAATCTAAAAAGCATCACTTTAGTTTCTTAAGCCCTGCTCATATCAGGAACCCATTCCATAAAAAAGAAAAACCTGTAGATCAGGGAATCCAAATGGAAGCATTGGATGAGGGAGCTATAGATAGCACTCATTCAACTGTAGGTAGTGCTAAAGAATCACGCTTTGCGGGTGTTACTGATAAAGCAAAAGCACTCTTCGGCAAGCTAAAGTTTTGGGGTAAGAAAGAAGAAGCTCAAGCTGAAGAAGCTCCAAAAAAGCGAAGCTTCAAACTCTTTAGCCTTAAGAAAACACAAAAAGCTAATGACACAGTAGTGGAAATCGAAACGCTGAAGGATGAAAATGAACCTTCTCGCTTTGCTCAAGCTGCTGCTAAAGTAAAAGCAATGTGTCCAGATCTAAAGGGCTATTTTGCGAAAAAAGAAGGCCATGATGATCAGCCTACTGAATCTTATCGTGAAAGAATGAGAAACCGCATGACAGCACTTACTGATAGACTTGTCGGTAATAAGAAAGCTCAAGTTAGGTCTGCTTCAGTTGACTTTGCCTATGATGACGATTACGTGCCCTCTTTCGGACCAGACTATGACTCTAGAGCGTAAACATTAATAAACATCGATAACATTAGAGAGTGGAGAAATCCACTCTCTTTTTTTTTGTCCAAAAATATCTCTTTCCTTTCTTAAATACTATAAAATTAAATTTATAATTAATTGGTACAATCTTAATCATTTGTTAATATTATTATTTTATATTTACACTTTATTAAATTAACCTTTATGGAGGGGAAAAATGCACGTATCAAGAGAAACACTAATGGCGGTTCCATTGTATGGAACTTATGTTGCCGCCAAGGCAATTCACGACAATAAGCGTGAAATGAAGAAAGCAGACAAACAAGCTGCCAGACAATACATTTCCAATAAAAAAATGGAAAATCAAACATATAAAATGTATTTGATTCCTGTATTGGGAACAATCTACGGCTTGTTCAAGGCGCTAGTTAGAAATTATCAGCAAAAGCAGCTGCTTAAAGCCTTTGATGAAATAAAAGGCAATATTGAAGTAGTAAAACAAAATTCTTCTTATAAAATCTTCGATATCTATCACCAAGCGGTCGCAAACACTGACTACAGGGAACCAGCTCCATACATCACAAACGACATGCTCTAGAACTTGTTAATCCTTTTATTTAACTAAGAGTGGAGAAATCCACTCTTTTTTTTATTATTTTATAAAATAAAGATTGAGTTAAATTCTTGTTTATTATATTATTAATTTTTAATAAATAAAAAAACCTATATAAGGAGAATAAAAATGATAAATAATATTAGTATTGATAAAAAATACGTCCCTTCGGCTGATGCTTTGAGCGTTTTGCCAGTTGCACAACAAGTTGTTGGTGCTGGAACAGTTCTTTCAAACGTTGGTAAACTTGGACTAGATGTCTTCAACCGCATCGGTTTGGCCTTAGATCAAAGATCTACAAATAAAGAACTAAAGGCTATAGAAGCATACAAGAAAGATGGTGATATCAAGGTTCTTCCTAGATACTTACGTAATACCATTGCCAGAGAGCAAGTGGAACTCCACGTAAATGCGCTCGATAAGGCTCTAGCTAAAAATAAAGCAGATCGCACCCAGCACATCAAGTACATCGCGATTGGTATCATCCGTGCCATTCCGGTCGTTGGAACGATCTACTCTATCTATCGCCTAGTACAAAAATACAAGATCGAAAAAGCGAAACAGAATGAAACAGTTGAAACTGTTGTAAAAACTAACCTCCCAGAAGAAAATAGAGTTCCTAAAGGACAGTTAAAGCAACTTGAAGCAGCATTAGCAAACAGAAAAGAATTACCTCAGGCATATAAAGAACATAGAGCAATAGCAGCTCTTAAAGAGCGAGTTCCTTATATTGCGCCAAAAAATAAAGAAGCAAAAAAAACCAGCTCCCCATTCATTTATGCAGCTGATCAACATATCAGGAATTTACCGGCTGATACAGCATCATTTTACCGAGGACAGGAGCAGGTTGTTAGAGCAAGAATTGCTCAATTAGAAACAACTGGAGAAACCAATCGCAAGCTAACTGAGGCTGACCGTATTAAGTATGCCCTGTAAAGTTTAGTGATTCTATTGATTTGAGGGAGTGAATTTTTCACTCCCTTTTTTTTTGCTCTTTTGCTAGCCTTTTTCCGAAATAAACAATATCTAATTGGAGATAGAGATGAAAATTACTGCTGCAGATGCTTTGAGTATCTTTCCTTTTGCACAGCAAATTGTAGGTGCTAGCACTGTTCTTTCCAACACTGTAAAGCTATTGATCGATATCGCGGATCTTGTGACTGCTAAGTTTGCCGAGATCATCGGAACAAAAGCAAGAGAGAAGCGGTATGATGCGTTGATCGAAAATGGGCGTGAGTTAAAGACTCACTATCAAGAGTGTAAGCGGGCAGGACTCCTAAGGCAACAAAGAGAAAACGAACAAGTCATGCTAGGATGTAGAAGAAATATCGAACAGCATGTGAAGTTCATTGGCGTAGGTTTATTAAGGGCTGTTCCTGTGGCGGGAACTGTGTTCTCTATTGTGAGAATTAGCAGAGTTCTTTGATGATCTTAAAATGGGTAGCGCTAACGGGTTGAATTGAGAGGCGCGACCCCTTTTGGATAACCATTAGATCTTTTATCTTGGGCTCTTGACGAAGGTCATCGAGAGTGATGAGGCGGGGAAATTCTTCAACAAATTCAACATCGACCATCATCCAAATGGGATTTTCGGGTGTTGCTTTAGGATCGTAGTAGGGACTTTTAGGATCTTGTGCCGTGAAGTCCGGATAGGCTTCCTTGCAGACGCGGCAGATGCCGGCAATGCCCGGGGGTTTGGCATTCGAGTGGTAAAAGAAGGCCAAGTCGCCGATTTTCATTTGATCGCGCATAAAGTTGCGGGCTTGATAATTGCGCACCCCTTCCCAGGGCGAACGCTTATCGCGTTTTAGGTCTGTAATTGAGTAGACTGAGGGCTCGGATTTCATTAACCAATGCATTTGCTGTCCAGATAGCTTTGAAGAATAATAACTGCAGCCATGCGGTCCTTGGATTGCGCACGTTTTTTGCGGTTCATGCCACTCTCCATCATGGCTCTTTCAGCTTGCACTGAGGTAAGACGCTCATCCCATGTGATGATGGGAATCTCAGTTAATTCGCGCAATTTATTGATGAAAACCATCACTTCGTCCGCTTGCAGTCCCATATTTCCGCTCATCATCAGAGGAAGTCCAACCACGATCTCTTTGATCTCATATTCGAAATCTTGACTGTGCTTGATGAGGGTTTCTAATAGTTTTTGCGTGGTAATTTCCACCTTTTTATCTGCAGAAAAGGTCGTGTAAGGAGTTGCGAGAATCTTGCCCTCGTCAGAGTAGGCAATGCCGATTCTCTTTTTCCCGTAGTCAATTCCTAATACTCTTGTGCCCATAATTAATGTGTCTTTTTGCTGTGTTTCACCATGGCCCGCACAAAATCAGCG
>JAJFMB010000323.1 GCA_021772355.1 Chlamydiota bacterium
GTTCAGCACCAATACAGAGGTGGTATTTATCATATTTCCGAATGGGCAGATCTTATCACAGTTCACGCTCTACCAGGACCAGATATCATCAAAGCATTAAGACAGGAAGGAAAAGGCATTTTCCTCAACGCACAGATGAGCAGTAAAGGAAATTTAGCAACTCCTGCCTATACAGAAGAGACATTAAAAATGGCACGAGCTAATGCTGACAGCGTCATGGGCGTTATTTGCCGAGAAAAAGTGTTTCACGAACCTCATTTCCTTCACCTTATACCAGGTGTTAATTTGGAAACAAAAGGGGATGCACTCGGACAACAGTATCTCACCGTCAATGAGGCGATTGTCAATAAAGGGTGTGATGTTGTTATCGTCGGTCGAGGCGTCTATCGCGCTGAAGACCCACAAGCCTCAGCAGCCCTCTATCGCAGCGAAGCGTGGAACGCATATCAAGAAGTCTTAGCTCGCTAAAATTTCTGCAAAGGAGCAACGTACTCGTTGCTCCTTTTATCCCGATTTACTAAAATATGACAGTTTTTCAATTTTTAACACTGGGGTTATCATGAGTGAAGAAAATAAACTTTTTGCTGTTTATCTAGGGGGACGTGCCGATGGATGTAATATCGAATTGCACGATGTCGTCTTTGTTGTTGGCACTTCAATTGAAGAAACATATCCTTTACTATCCAAGAAGTGGTTTGGCAATATGGATCAATTTCATATCGACTCCTATGTTGAATTGCAAAATATTGATGGAAACCGTATCGAGCTCTGTAAGGAACAACCGGAAAATGAGCCCTCTAAAAAACTCTATTTTATCAATCTTGGTGCCTATAAGCCGGGAGAATTTACGGAACATCATCAAAGTGCCTTCTATGTTGCCGACTCCTTTCCAGAAGCCGTCAAAAGAGCAAAGTCAGAACTTTGCCAAGGACTTGAATGCATTCACAAAGATGATGTTGTCTTACTCGACCAAGTGAGCAATCCACTAGATTATGATGTGGATGATGTTTTAGAAATTAAAGAAGTTGACGATTACTACATCTCCTTAACACCAACCACATCCACAGAGCAGAAAATACCGCACTCTGAATACATCAAACTAGATTTCTTGGTCACAACATAATGGTGTCTATGTCTAAGCAACAAGCCAGCGAAGCATTGAAAAAAGCTGCTCTAAATGAAGAAGTGAAGACCTACCTCTTACAAAACCCTTTGCTATACAATTTGCTGTTAAAAGCCGCCCGTAGATACATTGGTGGAGAGACATTAGAGCAGGCTCTAGAAACAAGACAAAAATTGCAAGCTAACGGGTTTGCAACAAGTCTTGAATTCATGGGAGAAAGTGTCTCGACTACCGATGAAGCAAATGAGGCCACCCAAGAGTTCTTAAAAATTATTAAAGCTCTTAAAGTTGAGAACAAACCCGATCGCGTTTCTCTAGATCTTTCCCATCTCGGCCTTTTCTTAGATAAAAAGCTTGGAACTGAAAATTTTACCCTTTTAGCCAAAGCATGCGAGAATAGTCAGATAGACCTTTTTATTAGTGCTGAAGGCATGGATAGAACAGATGAAATCCTAAACACCTACCTCATGTTTTCCAAAGAATTTCCAAATATTAATATCACATTGCAAGCATACTTGCACCGTTCCAAGCAAGACCTCGAACAGATCTTACAAAACAGCCGCGGCAAAATACGCCTCGTAAAAGGAGCCTTTGACGGCCCCAAAGAACTACATTTGCCACGCAGTACAGAACTGAATAAGCGTTACCTAGAGCTTTTCGAAACTCTCGTCCGTGCAGGCCGCTACTGCTCCATCGCCACTCACGACCCCAAACTCCTGGAGCAGATCCTTGCCATCATCAAACAAAACAACATCTCACAATATGAATTTGAAATGCTGTACGGCATTGGAACAGAAACCCTCCAAAAACTCAAAGAACAGAGCCATCCCTGCCGCCACTATATCGTCTACGGCAAAGAGTGGTACCTCTATCTTTGCAACCGCATCGCCGAAAACCCGGATAACGTATTCAAAGCTCTCGTGGATATCATTGAATTAAGTTAAAATTTCATGCGGGAGAAGTTAACGTATTTATGCATAAAATCTCATTAGGATTAACAGCTTTTAGCAAGAAATACGATGGGTATTATTGAAGGCACTTACTTAACCCCAATCCCTTGAGGTCTGGAGTGATTTCCATATCCATGGGATCAGCCACCTCTTGTTTGTGGTATTCAAAATGCCACCATTCAAAAGGATAAGGTAGAAAATCAAAGCTCTCCATCACATTGACAAGCAACTCTCTGTTTTGTAACGCCTCTTCACCAATAATTTCAGCTTTTGCATCCAAATGAGAGGAGGAATCAAAAAAGTCAAACACCGTACCCATATCTAAAAACTGTTTATCTTCTAAACGCATCAAACTCAAATCTACAGCGCCACCAAAATTATGCCGTGATATCGTCTCAGGAGCATATCCCAGGCGAACTAAGTCCTCTTTTTTTAAGTGAGGAAAATGAACTTGCTTTCGCTCTTTTTCGAAGTCATTGTTTAAAGGCTCTCGATACCAAGAAGAAAAATTTTTTACAGCTCGTAGAGGACGGAAAGCATCAAAGACAAATAGTCCCAACCCCTGTTTTACCACTTCATTTTGCACATCACACAATTGCTCAGCTGCCTTTCTAGTCAAAAGACAAACCTCTAAAGCATCAGGATGATAGCCATCAACAACCCTTCCTAAAAAATTTTCCTTCGTTGCGTAAGCGAGCTCTCCTTCAATCGGAACAGCACATAGTTGCTTACTCAGCCCAATCACATCCACTAGTACATCTTTAGGATTCACCATAAATCTCCTCCACAGTTTAACTAAACACCATACCATCCTACAAAATAAACAGCAAAACCCCCAAGCTGATCCCCGCATTTAAACACGGCTATGCGAAGCAAAATACCTTTTTCCTCCCCACACATACCCCCAATCTGATCCCCGCATTTAAATGCTGGAGATTTGGAAGGTGAGCGACGACGGCTGTGCAAATGGCATATAATAAAGATTTTCCCTCTCACCCCTCTCTTTTCCTCTCTACATAAGCCCTAAAACTGGGCCCCGCATTTAAATGCTGGAGATTTGGAAGATGAGCGACGACGGCTGTGCAATGGCACTGCCTAGGAGCGAAACGACAAAGATTCAGTATTTAAATGTGGGGGCGGCCAGACTCGAACTGGCGAAGACCGAAGTCGAGGGAGTTACAGTCCCTTGCAATTGCCGCTATGCGACACCCCCATAAGATGGGATATGATGATTGCTGGCAGTAGGACTTGAACCCACAACCGTCCGATTACAAATCGGGTGCTCTACCAGTTGAGCTATGCCAGCATCGGCAGAATTTAAGGTCAATTTATAGCAAAGAGAAGATTTTGCGACAAGTATTTTACTCGCCTTCTTTTTCTTCTTCTGGTTTTTCCTTAACTTTTTCAAATTTTTTCTTATTAGCTTCAGAGATCGCCGAACTGAATGTTTTGTCGAGAATATTCTCTTGCGGCTTGCTTATCCATTTCGCTTTAAGGTTTTTCAATCCTTTTCTTTTTTTTAATTGGCAGCACTGTTTGTATTTTTTTCCGGAGCCGCACGGGCAAGGATCATTCCTTCCTACTTTATCGTTCATTGAAACACCTAATTTATTCTTACATTGACTTTTGTAGTTACAAACTATAAACTAATTGATCTTTTTTTAAAACGGATTAATTCATGAATTTGCCAATCGCCTCCCCTCCTTGGACCAAATTAGGAAGGACAATTGAAAGTAAGATCCGGAAAGCCCTCTATGAGTTTGAACTGCTGGATGGAAACGACAAGATCGGCATTGCCCTTAGCGGAGGTAAAGACAGTTTAACTTTATTATTTATGTTAAAGGCTATTTTAGGTAGGGGATTTCCCGACTGCAAGCTTTACGCGTTTCATGTGTCCGGGACTTTTTCTTGCGGGGCATCCTTACAACAAGATTATCTTAGTGCAATCTGCAGAGATCTCGACGTCGAATACGTTGTCAAGCACGCTGAACAAGAACGGGATTCTTTAGAGTGTTACAGTTGTTCACGTAAGCGACGTACCATGATTTTTGATGCAGCCAAAGAACGCGGTGTCACAACGATTGCCTTTGGCCATCATCAGGATGACAATGCTCAAACCATTCTGATGAACCTATTACATAAAGGGGAATTCGCGGGAAACTTACCAAAAATCCCCATGCAGCAGTATGGCGTTACGATTGTGCGTCCGTTAATTTTTGTCTCCGAAGCCGAAATCCAACACTTTGCTGAACACCATCACTTTCGCCGTATTACATGTCAATGTCCTGTTGGACAAAACTCGATGCGAAAACAGGTCGACCGTTTACTTCAAAATATTGAAGAGCTTTACCCTCATGCAAGAGACAACATTGCTAAAGCAGGTTTGTTGTATGGATCAAAAAAAGCATTATCGCCCTAATTACGCATATGTTATTGTAGTCCCAAAAAAAAATGGAGGCATCATTCATGGAAAAAATTCTCCCAAGCGAACATGAAACCTTGATTACCATCCAGGGGGTTGAGATTGCTTTAGGATTCCCCGAGGAATTGAAGTTTGACTGGATCGGACAGCAAGATGTAATGGATCAACTGCTTGCTTCTTGGATGGTCGTGGATGAAGATGATATTCCCCTCAATCCGCGGTTAATCGGAAAGCCCGGTGTAGGAAAAACAACACTTGCTTACGCCGCAGCAAAAAAGCTCAACAAGAAAGTCTACATTTTTCAATGCACCATGGATACACGGCCGGAAGACTTGCTTATCACTCCCGTGGTCGATAGAAAAGGGGGAATCCGTTACGTTGCCTCCTCTCTTGTAACTGCGATGATTAACGGGGGCGTTTGCATCCTCGATGAGGCCAACCGCATGGGCGAAAAATCATGGGCATCATTAGCACCGCTTCTAGACACGCGTCGTTATATTGAATCGATTGTCGCAGGACTTAAAGTTTCAGCTGATCCCGAGTTTCGCATCTGCGTCACAATGAATGATGATGCCTCTACTTTTGAGATACCAGAATACATTCATAGTCGCCTACAACCGCAAATCTATCTTGATTTCCCAGAAGCTGAAGAAGAGAGACGCATTTTGCATGAAAACCTTCCTTTTGTTGACGATTACATCATGGATTATATCGTCACCTTTTTGCAGCGTGCACACACTAGTAACGAAAACTACACCATACGTGATGGCATCAACATAGCTCGTTACGCTGCAAAACGGATCAAGAGCTTACAAACAACTCGAGAAAACACGGCGAATTTACTTCGTCAAGCAATTGTGATGACACTAGGTGATGAAGCCCTCGTATATGCCACTTAAAGAAGATAATCTCTACTATCTGCAAAAAGACAACGTCTACGCGGTTCCTATCACCCACTACAATATGGAGATGGCCGCGCAAGTGCGCTTAGCTTTCCAGGCGATTAAGCCGGCATGTGTCGCTGTTGAGCTTGCAGAAACAATGCAACCTCAACTCCTGCACGCCGTCTCCCGTTTACCTGATATCAGTGTTGTAATGACGCGAGATGCCCAAAGCAACCCTCTTTTTTATCTTTGCGAACCGTGTGAACCCGCCTTTGAAGGGCTAAGAAGCGCCTTAGAAGCTGAACTTCCCGCTTTCTGCATCGATCTCGATGTTGATCATTACCCTGAGTTCAATGATTTAGTCCCCGATCCTTACGCCATTCAACGCGTAGGACTGAAAAACTTTTATGAGATCTATATCAAAGAACTTAACGCCGCTAAATTGGTTAAGACTCATCAAGACGCAGACCGCGAACTTTATATGGCCAAAAGACTCCGAGAGCTATCTCTACGCTACGACTCTGTGCTATTTGTTGGTGGAATGGCACATATGCAAGGCGTCTTAAACTACATCGATCGCCCTCATTTTCCGGATATGATGCACGCTCCTAGAGGAGCGACACAAATCTGCACGCTGACAGAAGACTCTTGCCGAGAAGTGATTGCAGAATTTGCATGGATGACCACTCAGTACGAGCTTCTTCGAAGAGAAGATAATTTCCCTCCAGATCGACAAAGGCTCATCCTCAAGCTATTTAGTGAATCCGCTGATAAATACAAAGCGAGCACAGGCAACGCCTTTCCCGGTTACAATTACCGGAACATCATGAAGTTTTTACGCAATTACTCGCTGTATTACGATCGCCTAATGCCCGACCTGTTTCAAATCCTAACTGCTGCAAAAGGGTGTGTCGACCATAATTATGCCTATGAAACCTGGGCGCTTGCCACCGAATACCCCTTTTTAAGAAACGTCGATAACCTACAGGAGCTCAACCTAACTGTCGAAGACATTTGGGGACACAGCAAAATCATCCGGTTTCACCCTATAAAAAACAGCCGTAAGCAATTTTCTTTCCGTAAAAGAAGCAAAGACCGTTCCCGAATGAAATTTCGACCACCCGGCCCCTTTAACCTTTGCTCCTATCCCCCAGAGGATATCTCTGTAGAGAAATTCGGCGACTTTTTAATGAAAAAAGGAACGCAAATCTTCACTGAAGAAGGCTCAAGAACCATCCCTTTTGCATCGAGCATCGAGGATGGCATCGATACACGCGAGACTATTCGGCATTGGCACGAAAAAAAACTTTACGTAAAAGTTCAGGGAAAACCGCCTGGCGGTGTTGGATCCATTGTAGTCATCTTTGATGAAGACTCCCCTGTTGAAGAAGAGGTGTATGAAGAAAAATACCCTTGGAAGATGTCCTGGTTGGGAGAACACACCCAAGAGTCTGATATGGCTTTTTACGCCACTCCACTCTCCGCAAATGTCGTGGGTCCCGGTATCAGCCGTTGCGATTACGGTGGATTTATGATGACCTATCCACCCAGAAGAATTTATGATATTTGGACTGATAGCGACTATTGCGAGTGCCGCAACAAATCAGAAGTCCTCCTCATGGCTGCAATTGATTACGCCGTTAAACCTCTCGTAGTTTATGTTGCCAGCAAACCTCCGAGAAGTGCGCTCAAAACTTTTGCCAAACGGTACGGAAAAAAAATTGTCTACCTTCCAATTGGCCAACTCTCACCTATCAAGATCAATAAAATCCGCGCTTTCCACGTGCTCGATGGCTACGATAAGCGTGAAATTGCCGACGAATATATCTACTAACACTATAGTGCTGAAATTCGGGAGGGGAATGTCATCAACTTAAGAAATTCCTCTAGCACAATGGAGTTTTCATCACCGCATGTAATAGAGGAACTAAAGAAAGCGAATATGGGGTGATTAATCTCCCTTGCTTGAAGTGATTATGCGTAGCATGATCACGAAGAAGCGAGGCTTGCGAGACTAATAATTTCCTTAAGTTAATGACACTGTGCGCGAGGAGAACGTCCCCTCGCAATCCAACGGAAATCCCCACTCTTCACGAGATATGCTCACTTATCCGGGGATCATCATCATAGCAAGATCCAAGGCCCTGCCTTGGGTGCGAGCAACTAAGATCTTATGCGCTTCGCAGAAAATGCCATTGGCAACCCTGTCAGTCTTGCATTCGGGAAAGCAGCATGGATCTTTCTTTTGAATTATGGCAGGAGTTTCTTCTTCAATTCCATGATGAGTTCTAACTCCCTCTGCTCTAACTTGTAATTGCATCGTTACCTCATAAAAATAAGAAGAATTCTAATGTTGAAGGTTATTCTTGTCCATGGAAATTCTGCTAATTATCGATTGCAAATCATAGGTTTTTAGGCTATAATCGTATCCATGAAAAAAATTCTTATAACTAACGATGATGGCATTTTTGCTCCCGGCATTAGGCATTTATGGAATGCCTTAAAAGGACACTTCGAAGTGACCATCGCCGCGCCGGCAACGGAACAATCCGGTGTGGGTGTTTCTATAACAGCCCACCACCCTTTGCGTCTCTCCGAATATGCATGGTCTGAACAGGCCCGAGCGTGGTGCGTAACAGGGACTCCTGCCGATTGCGTCAAACTTGCGTTAAATGAGTTCTATACAGATCCTCCTGATTTAATTGTCTCCGGAATTAACTGCGGTGCCAATTCAGGACGCAATGTACTTTACAGTGGTACGATCGGTGGAGTCATAGAAGGTTTAATGCATGAAATACCAGGAGTCGCTTTTTCCTGCTACGACATGAATAATCCCGACTTCCATCAGGCAGAAAAACACGTTTTAAATATCGTAAATCATACTTTAGAGCACTCTCTTCCTTCCGGCACACTTCTCAACGTCAACTTTCCTTCCCGCACTTGCGGTGAGATCAAAGGTTATAAACTTGCAAGGCAAGGAAAGCAGTTTTGGGCAGAAGATCCCGACAAACGGTTTCACCCTTCTCGAGGGCACCCCTACTACTGGATCGGTGTCAAACTCGCACAATTTGACGAACATGAAGATAGCGACGTCTCGTGGCTGCAAAAAGGCTTCCTCACCGCTGTTCCCATTCACGTCGGTGAACTGACTGATTTCAACCACCTCACCGCCAGGAAAGTCAACTTTGAAAAGCTCTATCCTTAGCCTCCTCTTTTTTATTACGCTTATCCTCTACACGCACCTAACGGCTCTTACGGATCTCTATACCGGGACGCAGCCACTCACTGCGGGTTATATTCTCGATATCGTATCAAATCAAAATTGGCTGTTACCAAATGATTTAGAAGGAAACCTTCCCACAAAACCGCCGTTATACCCCTGGCTGGGTGCGATGTTTGTTACCCTTTTTGGAAGTACCGCCGAATGGGTGCTTAAGTTTCCAAGCATCGTTGCGTTTGGCTTCTCTTGTCTTTTTATCTATCTATTAGCAAGAGACTCTCTAGACAAAAAATCATCTCTTTGCGCTGTCGCTATCTGGATCGCTAACCCCCGCGTTTTCCGAGTCATGTACTTCGTGCGCCCCGATATGCTCGTCACGCTCTTTGTTATCATAGGACTCTTTGCCATACAGAAGCTGCGTACAGACGAAAAAAAAAGATACCAATACCTATGCTGGATTGCGTTTGCATGCGCGGTATTAACAAAAGGACCCCCTGCCCTGTTAATTCCTCTCTGGCTACTGCTCACTTGCGCCCTTGATCGCACTTGGGATCGCTTGCCCTCCCACCTTCTTCCGTTTTCCCTATCTCTCATCGCTATAGGTTCTTGGTTTATCCCCGCCCTATACACTTGCCCGAACCTTTTAAGCATATGGAAATCGGAAACCTATGATCGTGTCTTGGGAATAGAAACCATGATTGGTGAATCTGGCTCTCGACTTGATCCACTCTGGTATTGTTTTACTCAGTACGCTCCCTGGAGCATTCTTTGTGTCTGTAGTATTCCAAACTACCGAGAGTGGAAGCCAGACCTTAAATGGACACTTTGGTGGACCCTGCTCATTATTGCTTTTTTTTCCCTATCAAAAGGACAAAGAGCGTTTTATATGCTAAGTATCCACGCCTCTATTAGCATCCTAACCGCCGGAATTTTAACCTTACCGGAGATGCGTCTACGCTACACCAACGTATTTTATTATGCTCTATCCGCTTTTGCTCTATTAGCTGGAACTTACGTCTTTGCCATACATGGTTTATTGAGCATCACCTGTTTGTTGATAGCTCTCGCTCTTTTCTTATTCATATGCCATTCCTATAACCAACAAACACTTGTCGCAGCTTTTCTTATTTGCTGTCTACTTGTTCAACACAAAATTTTAGACTTTAAGCGAGGCCAGCTCTCCGGAGGAGAAGAGCTGATTAGTTTTGTAAAAGAGGCCAAAGAAATAGCTCTTCTAAAAGAAGTCCCCATTACGTGTAAGAACCTAGAAAAAACTCA
>JAJFMB010000324.1 GCA_021772355.1 Chlamydiota bacterium
CAGCAACTGGTACCTATCTAATCACATACACTGTGTTTGCTGATGCAGATACAACATTTGGTTTAGTCAAAGACGACGGGATCGGGCTCACCATAATACTAGAAACCCTAGCATTTAATGGGACAACTCCCGATTTTGATCCTAATATTATGCAAGCGCTTGGTGTCACATCTACGAGTATAATCAATTTAAATGCTAATGATATTATCTCCATTCGTAATTTGAACTTGTTTTTTTTTCCTGGTATTTCGACGTATCAAGGAAGTCGAACAAGTGAATTATCACTACCGGTAACCATGACAATCTTACAACTCAACTAGGCGACATGACGTATTTGAAGTCACTTCTTTATTCTTTGATGATTGCATCGTGGGTTGCGGGAGTTTTGTTTATTGCTGATTTTTATCGCGTCTATGGAAAGCCACAAAGTCATGAGCGTCCACAAAAAAATGAAGAGTGGCCACCACCTATTTCTAAAGGCGAGTACGAACCGATGCAAGCTGAAGCGTCGACACCAAGAAAACGTAAAAGACGTATCAAAGCCCAAAGTCAGATAGCTTATGCAAATGAGGTGGCTCAAGAACTTGATCTATTTGATGATGAGCCTCCCATCATGCAAATGATAAATAAGACAGAAAGACCTGTGGACATCAAAGAAGCGGAAACACAGCCTGAAGACTTTATAGAAGATGCAAAACAACCCGTAGAAATGAAAGAGCCCGAAAAGGTTATCCGGGACGAAAAAAAATCCTCCATTGCAGTAGAACCTGAAGATGAGTCGGATAGGGGACGCACTGTTCAGGATTTTGAAGTCGTTCCTCCGATCTTTCCTTTTCAGATTGCTCGTAATTTTGGCTTTTCCTATCCGGTGCGGACCTACCTTGCGGGCACTACGGGTAGAGGCTTAGGATATGAACATGGCTATGGCACAGCGGGAATATTTGTGACTTCCGATTGTGGAATTTCTTTCTATCCTTTCACTGATCTGCGTTGGCATCTATTCGGTAGCAATAAGTACGCCGGAAACTTCGGAATTGGAGCACGCTTTCAACCTCTTTGCTACCCTTGGTTAATCGGAGCTAATCTCTTTTATGACATTCGAAAAACAGAAAAACGTTTCTACCGTCAGGTATCAGGCGGGATTGAAGCGTTTGGTCCTTGCTTTGATTTTAGGCTCAATGTTTACGTGCCTCAGACTAAAAAGGGTAATGACACTCCCGATGTTTGTAACTACCCTGGCGGCTATGAAGTTCGTTTTAAAGATTGCGAATTTGCGACCAAGCTTTACGAAGCTGAAATAGGAACTTGTCTTGGTTCATTTTGCGGATTCAGCGCTTATGCAGCAGGTGGTGCCTACTGGATCGCCAACGACATCGACCGACGCAGCCTCGGAGGAAAGGCGAGATTAAACGCCTACTATAAAGATTACATCACCGTAGAGCTCGGAGCCACATTCGACCACATCTACCATGAGCGCTTTCACGCCCGTTTCGTTCTCAGCTTTCCGTTTGCCATCGGCGCCCCTCTGAAAAGACGTTGCTTCACAAGAAATCCTTGCTTCACCAATGCTCCGTTGACAACACCTGTTGTCCATAATGAGATTATCATCCTTGACGAGCACACCTGCTGGAAAACTAATTACGATCTTTGTGATTATTAATTAAATTTATAATTACACTCTATCACTTCTTCTTGATAAAATCTCTTGTATTACTATATAATTTACTAATTTTATAATTAGGATTTACCATGTCTATTGCAGATTCTTTGCGAAGTGGTTTACATGCTGCTCGTCCCGTATTTGAAGGTATTGATACAGCACACACCTTAAACTTATGCAAAGGTGAAGAAGACACTGTGCGCCTTGGTTCGCGGAGAATCTTAACAGCTTTAATGCAAACGCTAGAAGTTTCCTTTGCCTTCAAGCACATTCAGCACATTTATGAGGCTTATAATAAAACAGACCCCCTGCCTGTAAGCTTCCGTGCTGTTCAGTTCACAGGTTTTATCCTACCAGGCGTTGTCGCGTATTCTAAATCCCACCTCGACTCCATTGATCATCCCTTAGCCAAGAGAACTATTGTTTTTTTACATGATAATATCGGCACAATCTCTCATGTTGCCACACTTGTTACGTCTGTTGCTCTTATCGCGATTGGACATGTAGCTCTTGGTGCTACAACCATTGTTGTTCTCGGAGTCGGCTATCTGTGCCGCTCTCGTGTGCTTCCTTATGAATTTAGAAGTTATTGGGACAAAGGAAGCTTTCTTATCTCCTGCATCACAAAGTTAGCGATTGGCGGCCCCTTTGATAAAACCATTGCCGTCATTGAAATCGCGCTTAACGCCTTGAGTTACTTCAACGACATGAGACAAGAAAAAAAGCTAAAAGACATCTGCGAACAAGTTGAGAGTCAAAAACTTTCACTACCATTTGATCAAATTGAAACATTAACATTAGACGATGTAGAAATCAGTGACTTTCACCTGCTTTATGCCGAATATTATCTACCTCCCGCTCCAAAAGATATCAAATTAACAATGCTTCATGACGACATTTTTAAAGATTTTTCTTGGAGCAAATATTCTGGATTAGTCAAGAAAAAATGTGAGGAAGACGATCAATGGCATGACCATCAACATCGCACCTCTTCGACGCAAAAACAAGATGTTAAAGAAGAAGCGTCCCTTAGTGAACAAATAGAAAGCAACTTACGCCGTGTTTTTGATTTTATTCTTCCCGCGGACGTGCCGAAATTTGACGATCCTTATCTCGGCCATATAGAACAGGGGCTTCTGCAATTGGTGGATGGAGTATCTCATAAACGTTTGCAAGGGCAAGAACCCAAAGAGTACGAGACGCTGCAAACAAAATTGAAATATATTATTGTGTTGCTTAAGAAAAAAGATGAAGCAACTCGAGCTAATATATTAATACAGCTTGGGCTTTCTGCCTATGGCTGTTCCGGCGCTCCACACCGGGCCATAGATGAAACTTATGCTCAGTTATCCGGTGTTGACCACGATCAAACCATGACGGGCCAAGTCTACCATCAGTTGCAGTGGAATCGAGATCGCATTTTTGAAGAAGTCATACACAAATGTTTTGATCCA
>JAJFMB010000325.1 GCA_021772355.1 Chlamydiota bacterium
AACTGTTTTGCGATAATAGCTCGAGCGATCAAAACCCTGAGCTGCAAACCCAACACCACATAATTTGTTGGGTGAGCGGTTGTGATAACGCCACAAACCACCAGCCTCACCATTGAAGCTATGAAATCCTTCTCCTGGTGATGTTTCCCAAGCACGTGTACCAGCTGTTCTTCGAACTTCAATTACTCCAGGAAGATCATTGTGAAAAGCTATTCTCCAGTAAAACCCATTGCCACCCATATACATAAGCCTACCACCGTGATGAATGTACTCTTCAATTGCCTGGAGCATTTTGGTGGAATAGTATTCTGGGTGTGTTGTAGTCATAATCACACTGTAATCTTCTATCTCACTGCACCCCTTTTTCTCTAGATCCTCATCTGTGATGATGTCGTACTCGAAATCTTTGGCTTCTAACCAGTCTGTAATATGAGTGTCAGCATTGAATTGCCATAAAAAAGATGATCCCCCACCTATGCCAAATAGTCGCTTTGGTCGCATGTTAAGAATAGGGCGCAGGCGTGATGAATAGTGAACTCCACTTCCGTCTGAATGTACATCGTAAAGAGAGTTGCCATATTCTCGGTGCTCTTTTAAAAATAGTTGGTATGGATTAATTTGTATCGCCCTTTGACAAATAAGTTCTCCGATTGGAGGGTCGATCATGATATGTTCATTGGCATAAGCCATATAGGTAGCTGTGGGAAAAAGAAGGGCTATTTTCTTTCTTGGTTGACTTTTTCCAGGGCGGACAACAAATGGAAGGTATTCGTCCTGATCAGAAACTCTTAACCTAATCGCATAGAGGCCACTTTTCAATATTTCGGGTACTGTGAGGGTAAAATCAACTTCCCACTGGGCGTCATATACATCGTCATCATGAAAGTGAATAGCAGAATAATGTTCTGGACTAGTTACCCAAGAAGTTTGTTCTCCAGTGTATTTGTAACCAGTAACCCCTCTTGTCGGTAAGTTTTCCAAAACTCCATGGAGTTGAAGCCTTCCTATGTCTTTTATGTAGTTTGTTGGTATTTCTTGAGAAAAATCCCATTTCACCCACTCTTTGCCTAACTTATCGTTTGTTTTTATCTGATTTGGCATAGACTCAAGCTTAACTAAGGCTGGGCTATCAATTTTTCCATTCCAGGTGTCCCGAGCTATTGTTCTCTGTACGGTCTCACTCTCTAATCTTCCACCGATAATCATCTTCCTGAAAGGAAAACTACATGTATTTTCTGATTGGGCTGAAACTTCTTGGGAAAGGTGCTTGTGGTACTTGTCCAGGGTCTGCAGGATAAGAAAATACCTGTTTTGACAAAATCCGCAGATAATGCGGTACCAAACATGGCTAATCAAAGGATTTGTTGTTTTTAGCTCAATCGAATTAGATCCCGTTCCAAATTTAGCTTCGAGAATTGCGCTTGGAGTTGATTTTAGGTAAAAACCTTGATTTTTTTCGGGACTGAAAAAATCAAAAATATATTGTGTTCCTTTACCCGGCAGTGTCGGGTATATATAGGATTCAAAACAGAATCCATCTGCTATCTTAGATAAGACTGAATGCTTTTCTTTAGGAAGAGAGACTATTGCACAAGATCCTGCATGAATTGTTTGTGTTCTCCCTTTGTAGCTACCATTAATTCCTACATCTACTTCCTCATCTTTTAAGCCTGGTCCTTCAGGGTTTATATCACCACAACGAATTTTAATTAGTTGAGCTTGATAACTTGGCTCTTCGCAATGAACAAAGAATTTAATATCTTCACCAGGGAGAACGCTTATTTGATCACTATATCCTGTGACTTTCAACATCGATATTTCCATTTGATTTATAAATTTAAAGCCTTTTCCTTGTGATACACCCATCGTCTTTTAAAGATTTCTCTCTCAGCGTCTGCAAGGTTTGTGAATACAATGTCATGATGAATTTCTATCGGAAAATCTGGTCCATGAATAGTGATTAAGACCCATTCTTGATACTCTTTTGTGCAAAGCAATCCATAGCGCAGCTCACCGCAACCCCTGAAAAGGTTCAGAACTCTCTGCAATCGTGGACTATGAGGTCCAAAAGGATTTTTCATAAACTCATCAAAAGTGCCTTTATCTTCTTCTTGAATTTTATATCGCGATACAAACATGGCAGGTCCTTTACTATGATTCAACCTATTATTAGGACGCTATAAGGACTCTGATCGCTGCAGTTTTTCTCTGGGATAAGATCGAAGATTCAGAAAAATCCTGCAGCTCCAGCGTCTGTTTCAAGTCCTTGTACGCTTCCTTTTAGGATAAAAAATATACTAATTTAACACCATCTTTCAGATGGTCTATAAATCTTGTGTTTTTTACTCACAGCGCCGGTTAGCAGTTTGGGAATACGGAAAAATGTTTGAAGATGTCTTGTGCATTTTTTTCTGTGATTCCTTTGACGCAGCACAGTTGTTCTTGTGTGGCTTCTTTAATTTTTTTGAGGCTGCCGAAATGCTTTAATAGGGCTTTTTTCTTTGCGGGGCCAATACCGGGAATGGCATCTAGCTCACTTTGCAGGATTGTCTTAGAGCGTTTATTGCGATGGTAGGTGATGGCGAATCGATGCGCTTCATCGCGAATGTGTTGTAACAAAAACAGGAGGGGAGAGGTGCGCCTTAATCTGATAGGGTCTTTGATGTTAGGTAAAAAGACTTGTTCTGCTGTCATTCCACGATCATGACGCCCCTGCTCTTTTGCTACGCCGATCACATCAATGGAAATGATATTAAGTTCCTTCATAACCTTAAGTGCTATATTGAGATGACCCTTTCCTCCATCAATGACCAATAGGTCCGGTAGGTCATTTTCTTCTTTGCCGCGTTGGTAACGGCGGGTGAGGACTTCATACATTGTGGCGTAGTCATCAGGTGTTTCAACAGTTTTAACTTTGTATTTGCGGTAGCGGTTTTTGTCTGGCTGGCCATCGGTGAAGGCTATCATAGCGGAGACGGGGTTAGTTCCGGAGATATTGGAGTTATCGAAGCACTCGATCCGTTTGGGATACTGGGTGAGATGAAACTTCTCTTGCAGCTGCAAAAGAGTGCGTTCGCGGATCGCTTGTTCATCTTTTTCCTGTTTGAATGTTGATTCTGCATTAGTCAAAGCCATTTCCACTAAGGATTTCTTGCTGCCTCTTTGGGGGGTGAGCACGGCGATTTTATAAGGGCTGTCAGTGGAGAGAATGTCGGAAATTATTGACTCGTCTTCAAGGGGAATCGGAAGGAGAATTTCATGAGGGAGAGCTGTTGCATTTTCGTATTGTTGCAGTAAAAATGTTTTGTAAACTTCATCGTCATCCTGGGTCATATTAATGAAGTTATAATGATACGAACCAATCAACTGACCATTGCGGAGAATCAGCTGACTCAATGTGACCTCTTCGCCCTCTCTATAGAGTGCGATGCAATCGATATTACCCCCTAAAGGCTTATCTACATGCTGCTGCTCCAGAGTCTTTTCAATATGCTGGATGATTTTATAAATCTCTTCCGCCTTTTCAAATTCTAACTCATCGGAGTGGTTTTGCATTTGGGCACGCAGTGTTTTAATGACATCTTTGTTTTGTCCACGCAAAAATTTGATGGCATTCGCTACCTGTTCTTCGTACTCATCTTTACTGCAGTAGTCGACGCAGGGAGCGATGCAGCGCTTCATGTCGTACAAGATGCATGGACGTGTACGTCTTTGCAGCTCTTGGTCAGAACATTGTCTCAATGGAAAAAGCTTATGGATCAGGTCTAATGTGGTGCGTGCGGCAAATGCGCTAGTGTACGGGCCAAAGTAAAGGCCGTCGGCTTTTGGCTTCCCTCGGTACCGTACGAGTTGCACCATAGGCCATCGATGTTTGTTGTTGACCTTTAGAGCGATATAAGTTTTGTCGTCTTTGAACAAAACATTGTAGGAAGGTCTGTGCTTTTTGATAAGGTTGTTTTCAAGGAGCAGCGCTTCTTTTTCAGAACGAACCACGATCGTCTCAATGCTATCCACTTTTGCGGTCAAAAAGGGAATCATTTCACGACTATCGCCCTTTTTTGCAAAGTACTGCTTCACTCGTTGGCGTAAATTCTTTGCCTTGCCGATATAGAGGATTGTCCCTGTGCGGTTGCGCATCAGGTAAACGCCGGGCTTAGTGGGGAATTTATCTAGCTGTTTTGGATCAAAAGGCATGGAGCAAGCTTAGCAAGAATGAGGATTTGTGAGCTATAGAATGTGATTCTATAGCTCATGATTCAATGAATGTTGCTCTATAAATCAAAATTTGATAGTATATGAGTTATAGAGAAGGAGTCTATAGCTCATGGTTTGGAACTGGCAATTGCCGAATTGGCCACATTTTACATATGATTCGTCAGTATTGAGATCGCTTGAAAAAGAATTTTTTCAAGGTTCCGGAGGTGTCTTTGCTATTTTGAGACATCTGTCTGACGAAAAAAAGAGGCAATTTATCGTTGATATTCTTTGTACAGAGGGGTTAAACAGTGCCGAGATTGAGGGGGAAATCTTAGAAAGAGAAAGTTTGCAGTCTTCAATACAGCGCCATTTTGGCCTTCCAAATGATGAGCTGGTTGTTAAGCCCAAGGAACAGGGAATGGGGGAGTTGATGTGGTCAATGTATAACACTTATGATCACACCCTTACACATGAGATGCTACACGAATGGCACAAAGCACTTATGCAAAGTGATTCAAGAATAGAGAATATTGGGTGTTATCGGACCCATGAAGACCCTATGCAGATTATTTCGGGAAGATATGATAGAAGGACGGTCTTTTTTGAAGCTCCTCCCTCGTCTAGGGTGCACCAAGAAATGACTAAGTTTATTAAGTGGTTTAACGAATCAAAAGAGAGTGAATCGGCTTTGGTTAGAGCAGGAATTGCACATGTGTATTTCGAAAGCATCCATCCTTTTGAAGATGGAAATGGTCGGATTGGCAGAGCTCTAGTTGAAAAGGCTCTTTCTCAGAGTCTGGGACAACCGACGCTGGTTGCCATATCTCAAACGATAACTAAAAAGAAAAAAGACTATTATGCTGCGTTGGCATCATGCAACAAATCATTAGAGGTTGATCGGTGGTTAACGTATTTTTCTCAGGTCATTGTACAATCTCAAGCAGAATCCCTTGCCTTAATCAATTTTTTGATGGGCAAATCTAAAATGATGAATCGTTTAAAAGGTGAGATCAACGAACGACAAGAAAAAGTATTGATAAGAATGTTTTCCGAAGGCCTCAGAGGTTTTTCTGGAGGCTTAAGTGCTGAAAATTACCTCGCCATCACAAAGACTTCTAGGGCAACGGCATCTCGCGATTTAGCCGACTTGGTTAAGAAAAAAGCTCTTTATAAAACGGGTCAGCTGCGCCACACACGCTATTGGTTAAATTTCTAGCACTAGGCTGCGTACTTGTTGAACTGGTCTAGAAAACGCTCTTTAAGGGCTTGCCAAAACTTCCGTTTCCGTTTTTCGGCGCGTTCAGTAGCGATTTCATTTTTCATTCTTTCTGCTGAGGCCTTGACCCATTTAAGATAAAGGCTATCATTTGAGAAAAGATATGAGCAGTTATGGGGACTATCTTTACTGGCTGAAAAAGAGTTTTTTTGGACCGTCGTGCGATGATGGTCTTCCTCCATATGATAAAATTGTTGTTTGGCGACCTCTTGAACGGGCTGCTCTTTTTCGACTGGTGTGACACGTATTTGTGTTAAGGTTCTGCCAAGTTGCTGCTCAGGTGCAACAGTGCTGTCAGTTTTCTCATTCAGAGGAATTACTTTTTCCCTTTTAAGCTTTTTATCACCTGTAGGACCTTCGATATTTGACGCCATGACACTACCTCCATTAACTATTATAATCTATTCTTTAAAATGCAGTCAAATTCTACTTGACAAACGATTTTCAATAGTTATCTTTGTACTACAAATAAATTTGAGGAAATATGTTAAATAAATGTTTTGTCGTGTTTGCGACGCTCCTTTCCACTTCTTTTGTTTTTGGGGATGTCACATTGACGCCAAAACTTAAAAATCAACTTTTGGGCCAGGCATTGGAAGCACGAAAAAATGCTTATGTGCCATCTTCAAAGGTGTCAGTTGGAGTTGCACTTTTGACTTCATCAGGGATCATCTATCGGGGAACCAATATTGAGAATGCTTCAAATAAAGTGGTGTGTTCTGCTGAACACGCGGCGATTGCTAAAGCGGTGTCTGAGGGAGATAGGGATTATGTGGCATTAGCTATTGTTGCAAAAGGGGGAGGAAGTCTTTGCGAGGAGTCTTGTGAGGTTTTAAGAGAATTTAATCCGAAGATAATTGTAATTCAGGGTGATGAAGAAGGGCGTTTGATAAGAGAGGCGTCTTTGTCTCTTCCTAATTAATTTTGTTCCTTGAATTAATTGTTAAAGGTTGTATACTTAAAAAACAACTTTGAAAAGTTGTAACATAAAACCTAAGGAGACTTCTATGTTGAAGGAAATGTTAACACTATTTGCCGCTTGTACTTTTGTTTGCGCCTCATGTGTTTATGCAGATGAATTAGCAACAAATGAACAAGAACAGATTGTTGAGAACGAAAACACTGATGCAGATTCTGTGGATTTGGATGAAGCAAGCGATGACCTTGCATCATTAGATTTTGACGATTTTGATGATTTTCTAGAAGATGACGATGAGCTCGATGCTTTCACTTCATCAGACTTGTGCGATCCCGAGGATTTAATCGGTGAAGAACACCAAAATATCACTTAATATTTTGGCATCTCTAATGGCTGTGCTGAAAAAGTATTTGGAAGACTTCTTCAGCACAGCCATCTCTAATTAATGGTGTCTATCTTCCAAAGAAAGCGATTCTTAAGCTTTTGAGCCATAGTTTTGTAAAACGTGAAAGATCTTTTTGCAAAAAGAGCCAGCGGAAAGTTGCAAAAAAACCAAAATACTTACGGACAATTCTCATGGTTTCCCGAAAATGCCGAACAATCATTTTGCGTGTGACCCACCTAAGGTCATAGTCAGTAAGCACTCGATTTTTAGAAAAAGTATGTAAGTGACCATAAAGGCTGTAGCGACATAGTAGGTCGTAACCCCCCCTCAGCTGATAACTCGTGTCAAAACGTCCGATCTTTTCGAAAGTATCAGCTTTGAACCAGCACGATTGTAAACTGGTGGGTTGTTGGCCACGTCGTAACAGTTTTAGAGTTAGGTGGCGATAGAGGGTTTTTACTTCTGATTTCCCATCTCTTAGTAATGTCCCACAAAATACGAGATTTGGTTTTTCATGCTCCAAAGCAAGATTCATCATGTATTTAAATGCTTCTCGGTAAAGATAAAAATCGCCTGGAAAAAGGAAATTTAGGTATAGGCCGTCAGCGTGGGAGATCCCTTTGTTGAGCATTTGATAGCGTTGGTACTCGGAAACAGTAAAAATTCTTACTCTTTCATTTCGTAGCCCTTTCACGATTTCTAGAGTGTGATCAGTCGAACTTGCATCTACGACGATTAACTCGAAGTCGGGATAGTCTTGTTCGAGCACGCTTGTTAAGGATGCAGAAACTGTTTCCGCACAGTTATAAGTGGGTAATACAACAGAAATTTTGGGGTACTCGTAATCGTTATACTTATGTTCGCTTTGTAATAAAACATCCCATGCTGGCTGGGAAGGGGAGATCGTCTGGTCTGGGGGCTCTAAAGGTATCATAAATTGTTATTATAGCTTTTTATTCTTTTTTTTGTAGATGTCAAAAACTTCCCTCCTATGCTAATCTTATTGATATGATTACATTTCAAGAGATCTTACGTCGACTTAACCTCTTTTGGGAAAAGCAAGGATGTATCATTCATCAAGGCTATGACTTAGAGGCAG
>JAJFMB010000326.1 GCA_021772355.1 Chlamydiota bacterium
TTAAATCACCTGGTTCAAATTCATGCTTTTCATAAGCTTTGTTTACACCCTGTAAATGGGTTGTGAGCTTTCCGACAACAGTTTCTTCAACTGCATTGAAAACTTTTCCTGCCTCTTTGGGATTCATAATTTTTTGGCGGATTTTTTCTGTCACATTCCATAGGGATTGTTCGAACCATCGTGCTCGATTTAAGACACCCCTAAATTTATCTTTAATGGTGCCCTTCAAAAGGGTCAACATTCCCCCTCTTTCTTCCAGCTTTGTGGCTAATTTCTCTTCTGCAGCCTGTCTAATCTTTCCACCAAGCTCCACGACCTTATTCAATGTCTTTTGTTGTTCAGAGGGTAATGATTCGCCCCTTTCAATATCATCAGTACTTTGAGAACCTACAGAAAGACGCGAGAAGGAATGCGAAATATCGCTAGAACTTGCGCTAGAACTTCCGGATGGTGAAGAATGCTGACTTACATTCTTCCAAAGCTCTTTAACTTTTCCACAAACAGACATCAATTTTTTTATTCGTGGAAAAGAGCTAAAGTATTGACTAACAGTTTTTTTGATTTTGCTAGCCTTTTGACGAATTTTATCGGGTAGAGTCTTAGATATTTTTTGATCAAGATCTTGGGCTTCTACAGGTTCTTCTCTTATGGAGCCACTAAAAATTGCATGTTCTTTGCTTTCAGCTCCAACAGTGGTTTTTTCAGACACAGGAACTTCTCTACCATCTTTTCCACTAACAGCCGCAACATTTCTTATGTTTCCTGCATCCATAATAAACCATATCTACCCTTAAACCTATTATACAGCAAAATCAATTTAAACTTTATTTAATATAAATCATAAAGATTATATAAAAAAAATGCCTTAGAAATAAATCTAAGGCATTTAAGAACTGATATAAAAAAAACGTGCTCTATCCCGCTCCCGATGACTGGAAGAAGTTGAGTAGTAGTGTCACGACAAACAAGATGATAAAGATGAAAAATAACACTTTCGCAATAAAGGTCGCACCCTCAGCTATTTGACCGAAGCCAAAAAGAGCGGCAATAATTGCGATTACAAAAAATATTAAAGCCCAAAATAACATAATTAAACTCCTATTTAAACATCATAATAAACTTACTTCGCAGTTTGTAACTGGTTAGCCTTATTTTCAATTGATTTTAGCATGATATCGTAGGGGTCAATAAATTTCTGAATCCCTTCATTAACTAACTGAGCGGTTACAAAACTGAGATCAATATCGCACTTTTTAAGCTCTTGAATCTCTTTCTTGGCTTGTTCCACATCTTGTAAAATACTATCCTTAACAACTTTCCCATGATCTGCAAAGGCTTCAATGGTTTGATCAGGTAGTGTATTTACAGTATGGTCACCAATCAAAGGTTCGACATACATCACGTCACTATAATCGGGATTTTTAGTGCTTGTGCTCGCCCAAAGTGGACGTTGCACACGTGCACCTTTAGCCTCAAGTGCCTTCCAACGCTCTCCCTGAAAGAGGTTTAAAAAGCTCTGATAGGCTAACTTAGCGTTAGCTACGGCAATTTTTCCTAATAATTGTTTAGCAGCGTTATCTTTTTCTGGATTTTTACCTGTAATGTGATGTGTAAGTAAACCATCAACTAAAACATCAATTCGACTTAAGAAGAAGCTTGCGACTGAAGCAATTTTATCAATTGGTTTGTTTTCTTTAACACGTCGCTCTAACGCTGTAATGTATGCATTCGCAACTTGCTCATAAACATCGACTGAAAAAAGCAGTGTCACGTTAATACTGATCCCTTCATAAAGCATTTGCTCGATAGCCGGAATCCCCTCCCTAGTTCCTGGAATTTTAATGAGGCAATTTGGGCGATTAACCTCTTTGTATAATCGTCTAGCTTCATTTTGTGTTCCCTCTAAGTCGTGGGCTAAATGCGGAGACACCTCCAAGCTGACGTATCCATCCAAACCGTTGGATTCGTCATAAACCGGGCGAAGCAAATCACATGCATCTTGAATATCTTTGAGTACCAAACCCTCATATATCTCGACCGTTGATTTCCCTTGTTCTTTGAGTTTTAGAATTTGATCATCGTAATCGTCACTTTTAGAAATTGAGTTATTAAAAATTGCTGGATTAGATGTAATACCTCTAAGTCCCTGCTTGCTGACACGATTGTGAATTTCACCTGATTGAATTTTCTTTCTAGCTAAATTATCTAACCAATAGCTTTGACCACACTCTATTAACTTTAATAAGGAGCTCATAAATATCTCCAATTTAATAAATTATCCTCTAAAGCCTATTGTATAACAATACGGTTATTTTTAAAGTATATAATTTACAAATTACGTCTGATATTTTTTAGATACCCAGAATTGAGAGAAAGTGACACAAACTTCCGAATAAGACAAACAAGTGCCAGATAGCGTGATTATACGTCAGATTTTGCCAAACATAAAAGATTGTCCCTAAGCTATAAGAAATACCTCCACAGACAAGCCAGAAAAAAGAAGCCCCAGAAAGAGACTTAACCAAAGAAGGAAAATAATATACTCCTAACCAACCCATTCCCAAATACATAATAAGAGAAAAAATCTCGAATCTAGAAATATCGATGATTTTCATCACGATACCAGCAAGCGCTAGACACCAAACCGTCCAAAAAAGAGGAATGCCTCCCAACTCTCTAAGTGGCCCCAATGTAAAAGGAGTGTATGATCCAGCTATAAGCAAATAAATACACACATGGTCTACAACTCGGAGAATGCTTTTTAACTTTAACGAACGACATCGATGATAATAAGTTGAGGCCGCATACAGACAAACAAGCGTTACCCCATAAAGCAAACACCCTAACCAAAATATGAAATCATGTTTTCCCTGAGACGTGAATAAAACAACAAACCCCACAAGACTTAAGCAGAAACCAAAGAAATGCGTAAGTGCATTAATGTGTTCTTCGTGCGGTGTCTCACCTGAAATGGGGCAAACGATCTTTTCCATGCTTTGAATCATACGCTTATATCGTTGTTTTACTCAAGTAAGCAATTTAAACGGCCTTGTTGCATAAATATTGCCTGGATCTGATTTAAAAATTCTTTAATCTTTTTTCTTTTTGTGGCAAAGAAAGGACATGATAAAAGAAGCGACGCATCGTTTTTGGGCAAGTGTTGGTATCGGTTTCGGAATCCTGATCGGAGCAACAGATTGGTCGATCGTCCAAAACGCCTTACCCACGATCCAAAGGAGCTTCGGCGCTTCCATTGGGGAACTCCAATGGGTGATGAACTCTTTTAGTCTATTTATGACCTCTTTACTTGTCACAATGGGACGGCTGGGTGACACTTTTGGCCGCAAACGTCTTTTTGTTACAGGACTTTTGATTTTCGCGCTTTCCTCCTTAGGAGCGGCACTCTCCCCTAATATCATATGTTTAATTATTGCCCGTGCCTTCCAAGGTGTGGGATTTGCTGTCATCATGCCCACATCTCAAGCTCTACTCATTTATGTATTTCCCGAAAACCAGCACGGTAAAGCCATGGGAATCTGGGCAACGCTTGCTGGATTTGGGCTTATTCTTGGACCTATCTTAGGTGGTTTCATTGTGTCCTTCTTTGCTTGGCAATGGATCTTCTATATCAATATCCCTTTAGCAATCCTCAGTTTCATCTTAATCAGTTATTTTGTACAGGAATCCCGAAATGAAGAACTTACCACGGATGTCGACATCAAAGGGATCATTCTGTTTTTTCTGGGACTAGGGTCTTTTATCTTTTCTGTGATTCAAGGCCCCGATTGGGGATGGACCGACCCGGTCGTGTTAGGATCCTTTGGTGCCTCTCTAATTTTTATAGGGTTTTTCTATCA
>JAJFMB010000327.1 GCA_021772355.1 Chlamydiota bacterium
AAACAAACAAAAAAGGGAAGAGTAGTGATCATCGCACAGCACGATTTTTACAAAAACAGAAGCCACAACCTCAAGCTTCTAAATCCACTAACCCTGATAAACCTAAAGAAAAAGGATCATCTGATCATAACCAGTACTATGTCAGGAACAATAGACTTGTCCCAGCACCATCAACCTCAAAATCACCTCCGCAAAGAACCGCCCGCGTGGTAGACGGAAAAACAGTAGACCGTCAAAAAGAACAAGGTGGCATACCCGCTTATATCCAACCATCTTCGGGATTTATGAAGACCTAATCCGGTGTCCGGGTCTGTGGTGCTACAGACCCGGTAATTATAGACAAATGTACGAGGTCGAGTTCTGTTTTTTTGGTTTGGAAAATCCTAATCATCTCAAACTCTTGATTTTTATTCGTAGCTCATACAATCTGTGCGACTTTTTAAATCTTGAACCACGAGAATTAATTGTGCGATTAGAAGCTGTAACACACTATCCCCTACAACAACCGGTAAAACAGAAAGAAACACATAATGATTACCACAGTGCCGAAGAAGCTGAATATTGGCATATTGAAGATATTGCAGATTCATATCTTGCCAAGTTCGAACAAAAACCAATGAAGAGAGCTGCAAATCGTGCTAATAAAACAGCGAGAATTTTACAGGCATCTCAGTCGCATCCTCAACAATCACACTCTCACAGTAAGAAAAAAAAGAAAGACACTCGCATTGATACACAACACTACTATGTCAGAAACAACAATCTCATTGCCGCTTCTCCTCCTGTAGCTGCCCCACCAGAACCTTTCCAGAATAGAGAAAAAAAACGCGCACATAAGGTCAAGCAACACAAAAATACTAAACCAGATGTTTCAAAGTTCACAAACAAGAAGCCGTCGAAAAGAAAGGCAACACCATTAAAACCCACTTCATTCCAAGGAAAAATAGAGTTTCACCTTTCAATTCGTAATATGATCAGGGCCATGGAGAATATAATACAAAAGCGCGGGATGACAGAGAGAAGATTTAGAGTAGATGACCTATGGGTGTATCATTATTGGAGAAGTTTCAGAACGCGGGTAATGAAGTTATGAGGTTACAGCTTTTTCCCAGAAGGACCAAAAAATCATACACCAAAATCCTGTTGTTTTGTACTATCGTTAACTATCCATCAAATATTTATTCCAAAGGGAATTATGAATTATATTTTTCGATCCATCTTGTTACTTCTCTGTGTCTGTCAATTTCCCGTGAATGGTTGTGGTGTTGCCTTTGTGAAATTGCGCAAACCCATCACCTATTTTGCAGAGAATTATCAAAATCCGTTTTGGGGAATGCAGAAAATGCATTTGCTTTTGGAGAAACAGCATAACCGCGGTCAAGATGGCGCCGGCATCGCTGTGATGAAACAAGAGATGAAACCGGGCGAGGGCTTTCTAGAGAGAGTCCGCTATACAAAACCCAATGCGATTGAAAAAGTGTTCGACTATGCCACAACAGACTGCAAAGTGCTATCCTCCGACCAAAACTGCGATTACGCCCTTAAGAAAACACATCGATTTCTCGGAGATGCTTACTTAGGCCACTTGCGCTATGCCACACATTCCAGCGAAAATGAAAGCTTATGCCAGCCTTTTCTACGTATGCATAACGTGATGAGCAAATGCTTTGCGATAGCGGGAAATTTTAATATGACAAACACCAGCCAATTGTTTGATGATTTGGTGTACTTAGGTCTGTGTCCAACTGATAATTCCGATACACAAACGATTCTGGAGCACCTTGCCTTCTACCTCGATTACAACTATGAGCACAATAACGCAAGAACGATCGACATCGCAAAAGTGTTGCGCAACGCCTCCCAAAACTGGGACGGTGGTTATGTATTTGCTTGTATGCTGGGAAATGGCGATGCTTTTCTCTGCCGAGATCCTGCAGGAATCCGTACTGTTTTTTGGTATCGGGATGATGAAGTGTTTGCTGCTGCCTCTGAACGTGCAGCACTATTGGGAGCCTTCAGCGCAAAACCCTCTGATATACAAGAATTGAAACCGGGACATCTTATGATTGTCACCCGCGATGGTGACATCAAAGAAGAGTGTTTTGCAGAACCCTTAAATCAACGTCCCTGCTCGTTCGAAAGAATCTATTTTAGCCGAGCAAATGATCCTGACATCTATCAAGAACGGAAGCAACTCGGCGCCCTATTGGCAAAACGCATCTACGATGAGGTCAACGGTGATCTGGATAATGCTGTAGTGACATATGTTCCAAATACTGGAGAAACTGCCTTTATAGGACTCGTTCAAGAGTTGGAACAGCTGGGCCAAAAACCCATCCGCGCTGAGCTTCTTGTCCATAAAAACCAAAAACTCAGAACATTTATCACCGGCGACAATGCGCGGAAGGAGCTTGTAGAACACATTTACGACGTCACAAAAGGGGTTGTAAAACCCACAGACACATTAGTTGTTTTAGATGATTCCATCGTACGTGGCACTACCCTTCGTCACTCTATTATGAAACAGCTAATGAATCTACAACCAAAACGGATCATTTTTGTAAGCTCATCCCCCATTATCTTGTATCCTGACTGCTATGGGATTGACATGAGCCAACTCGGCCGGTTTATCGGTTTTCAAGCTGCACAAGAATTAAATAAAGAGCGTGGAGAGGAGCATCTTCTGCAAACTATTTATGAAAATTGTCTACAGCAGAAATCTCTCCCTTTCAATGAAATGAAAAACTGCGTGGCCGATCTCTATTCCTCTTTTTCTCAAAAAGAGCTCGAGCAAAAAATTGCCTCCATTGTCCGCTCAAACATGGTCGACTGGGACGGCGAACTTACCATTATCTACCAATCTGTTGACAATTTACATAAAGCTCTTCCCCAACATCAAGGAGACTGGGTTTTTACGGGTAACTACCCAACGCCGGGTGGATATAAAGTCCTCAATAATAGCTATATTCAGTGGTACGAAGGAAATTCGGAATTAAGGGCTTACTAGAAAAATTCCTGAAGTTCCCTTAATACACTAGAAATGGTTCGATCGCCGTTTCCACTTTCAAAATGATTCCAGTGATCGATTGGAATCATTCTGAATATTGTTTCTACACTTCTTCGTTTTTGCGCTTCCCCATATAACATCTCTCCTTGCTTAATTCTTCTTTCCATTATTCTATCTCTAGCTCCAACAATAAAAAATATCTCCCTTTGCACTTTGTTAATTTTGGAAAGGTTGTCAAAGTGTGCGAACTTCCGAAATAAATTTTGTACAGGAGCGTACGGCGACACATTCTTCACCACCCTATCCATAGAAGCTAATGGGCGATCAAGAACAAGTTTAATAGGATGATGCATTGCAAGGTCGATTGCCGGTGCAGAACCAAGAGAGTAGCCATACACAACGACATGATGTACCTGTTTAACTCTTGTTAAAAATTGATAGGCTGCTTCGGTGTCAGTATAAAGCCCCTCCTCAGTTGGCTTCCCTTGACTCTTACCAAATCCCCGATAGTTAAATGTGAATACATTGTGCCCCTCTTTAAGCATAGTCTCAACCATTCGATACGCATACAGTTCGAATGAATGATGGCTCCCCATACAAAACAACACCGTTACCCCGGTAGGATTGATTCCTTCCCTTTTAGGATAACATTCGACGTCAAAATACATTCCCTCCAAGCAAAGTCCCTCTTCATTTTTAAAAAGGACCTCCTCTCCCCCGTAATCAACCTTCATAATGACCCGTTTCGCACTGTAAACAAATGCCCTTGATTCCCTCGTACCAAGACATCTGTTTAGTACAAAATCCTGAACCCTCCCCCTCACACCACTCCTCGAAGCTGCATCAGAATTTTCTGTTCGAGGAGACGCCTGAAAGATCTCCTCAGATGAGTGTCCCCCACATATTCGAGCAGACATAAACCTACCTCTTTATAAAACAACTGCGGCAGTCTTATAAAGAGTAGCTTTTTTTTATTCCATGAATAATTTTTAAAGATGTTTTTTTATTATAAACAAAGAAAAAAATTACAACTCTCTTATTGTATCAACTTGACCATGCCTTGCATAAGGAGAAGTTTTTGCAAAGAGGTACTTTCAGGAACTTCTAAGCTTGCTTTGCCGTTAAGGGTAATATCTCTTGCGATCTCATTATATACGGCGAGTTCCTGGGCATTTAATATCACTTCGTCGCGGTTTTGGCAGTCCAAATTGGCGGGTATGACAACTGTTGTGGATTCTGATTCTCTAACTTCTTCTTCCCTGCACTTTTCCGCGACCTCTTCAATAGCGGACGGTAAGCTCTCTAAAGTTGTTTCGTGATTTAAGAAAATATCTAGAACTTTCACTCCAAAAGTTAGCATTTGCCGCATCGACTGAAACCCGAGCTCTTGGGGTTTGGGAACGTGATCGACATACCAGTCGCTGCGTTTCATATAGTCAAAAGTGTTTTCATTAAATATAAATTCCCGCTTAAAAGGCCTGGTTGGAGGGGATTTGAAATAGTTTTTCATATTCCTCACGCTGACTATTTCGTGGCTCATATAAAAAAACACAAAGTCCATCAATTTAACCAAGTGATCAGAGTGGAGGCTCTCGCGCATTTGGAAAAATCGCTCTCGAACGGGGATAAAATCGCCAGGCGGTTCTTCATCCATGAATCTCCGTTCATTCCTAAAATGAACCAAATCGTGTCGAAAAAATTGATCGGGCCACATCAGCCTGCCATCGACCATCAAAGGTTTGTTCGATAAACCGATCGCAAAGGCGCCTGAAGCGAACATGCGGTTCATATCATGAATTTTCAAATCGCCTAAATGCGTTGGCAGTAGGCAATAATCTTGCGGTTCCAAATACTGCTCGATCACAGGCACAGTTTCTTCATGGTTTTTCCAGCCGCCGCTTTGGACCCATGCCCCCATCTCTTTATCTAAGTAGCTGCCTGCCCATCCGGAACGATAGACGGGAGGAGTCGCTAAAACAGAGAGGCGCATATTAAAGGCAAGCCACCACTCATACGTTACTTGACCACGGCTGATGCGATCGTTCATCTCCTTACGAAAGCTATCAATATCACGATTATTGGAGTCTTTTGGAAAAAGAGCGTTAAAATTCTCTTCCACCGCCTTTGTAAAATATGCCAGATGTGTCTTTGCTGGATCGATCTCACCCCTTTTGCATGCTTGGCAAAATGCTTGGGCATAATCGATCATCTCCGCAATAAGGTCAGTCCCTTTAGGCTGATACTCGTAGGCGGGGACTAGTGTTCTGGTGGCAGGTATTTCGATCTGCCTTGTAGCCTGAGGAGTAACTATGGAAAAAGTCCGAGCAGCAACAGCCAAGACCCTAGACTGCCCTACAGGTTCGGTTGCTCCTGCATAGCTTGTTTCCCTATAATACGGAAACCCTACTCCACCGGATGGATTCATAATTCCTCATGTTTTTTATTATTGTAATACACCGACATCTACTTTTTATTAAGATTAGAATAATATTTTGATTGTTTAGTCAGCCTTGAAAAAGTAAGTGCTCATTTTATGCAAAAAAAGACGTATTTTTTACGAGAATCATAAAAGCCAAGAGCGTGCAACGCGTCGGCACATGACAGGTTACGCTGTTTAAAATTTCATCGGGGATATAGCTGGTCCGTCCAAAAAGCCCGAACTAGTTAAGATGTTTTTTTACTGGAATTTTTCACTCCTAAAATCCTCAAAGTGGCAGATGCGGGCAAGGCACGCAAAAGCCGGCAAACGGTAGAATAATACCAAGAGGGTTCAGAGTGTTTTTTTGTATTGAGCGCTTTTTTGATCATATACGTGGCCATTTTTTGTGGGGGCCAAGTAAAGGGAAGCTCTCCTGCGAGACCTGGAGTTTTTACTGGGCCGGCATAGAGGACCAAAAAATTTAGGTTGGTATGGGAGTATTGAAGTTGAAAGCCTTCAAAGGCCTTGGAAATGGCGGCTTTGGAAGCGGCGTAAGCGCTTCCGCAAGGAGGGGCAAAAATGGCATTAACAGAACTTGTGACCATAAATGTTGCGCCACCCTGCGTTTGGCAAATGTCAAGCCACTGAGAGATCCATTCAATCACTCCGAAATAATTGACCTGAAAAATGTCTTCATGCGTTTTCGTATCTAAACAGTCGTTTGGCTCCATAGCAGACTCTCCTGCCACCCCGGCATTAAGAAAAAAGAGCTGAGGAATCAATCCTGATTGTACAAGTTGCGAGGACACTTGCTTGATGGCTTGAGGATCTGTAACATCACAGGGAAAGGCATGAAAATTTTTATGGTTTTCCTTAAGAGCTTCTAAACGCTCATTTGAACGGGCAACTCCTACAACCGTCCACCCTTTTGCTAACAATTCTCTAGAAAGCGATTCTCCTATCCCTGAAGATGCTCCTGTGATTAGGGCAATACGTTCTGTCATTTAAACCTCACATATTAATTATGAAAATGGTGCTCAATATATTTCAAATTTTGAACTAGCGTTAGGGCTTTATTTGGCAGAGCGAAAAATCCGTAGTGCTCATAAAAAGACTTAGCTTTATCATTTTTGGCATCGATGATGACAACGCTGCCTCCAATATGATTCGCTTTGTCAAGGCACCTCTTCAAGAAATGCATAAAAATTAGCCTTCCATATCCATTTCCTTGGAAAGACTGATCAACTGCTAAGC
>JAJFMB010000328.1 GCA_021772355.1 Chlamydiota bacterium
GCTAGCCAAGCTGCGCTACACCCAGATAAGGAAATTAGATAGCGGCAAGCCCTTCGAAGCGGGGCTCGGTCTTTTTGTATTCGCGAACGGCAATGCGGGCGCATGCATCAATGATTTTTTCTAGTGGGTCGCCGGCATCAACTTCAGCAGCTGCGATATCGACTTCTATTGATGTGCTGTAGACGGAGCCGCCTTTCATCCCTTTGATGCGAAAATTGGCAAAAATACCGTTTTTCTTTTTTGTGATTTTCATAAAACGGACTAAATTATTTTCTGAGATATCATTCATTGTTATTCCTATTGTCCAGGTTGAGGGTAAAGTCTAAAAAAATCCTTCTTAAAGGTCAATCTCATTACACAAATGTTGTAGTAAAAAGAAACTTTGATTAAGATGGCCGGAATTTAAAAATTTTACTCAACTTAAGGAGTTTGGAGATGGGTTCTGAATTAGGTTATTTTAGTGCGTCAGTTTTAAGAAATAATACTTATACTAATCGACTTATAGACGATATTATGCATGACCCAAGCGGACCGGTCGTATATTCCGTCAAAGAGCAGTGGGATGCGGCGAAAAACATGACCCTGATTCAATCGATTATCCAAATATTTGTTAAAGCTCTACATCATATTAAAGCGCTTTTTTCCAGCGAATACCGCGCTAACTTTAAAGAAGCTGCTTCTAGAGTTGAAAACGCAATCTATCAGCAGGACGAAGTGATCGAGGTGATGCGAACTGATATTCAAAACAGAGAAAGAGCAGAAAAGCTAGCCGAAAGAAAGCAAAAACTAGAGAAAAAAGGTGAGGAAGCCGCTGCAGTAACTAAGAAAGCTGAAGAAGTAAAGAGCAAGGAGTTAGCAAAACCGACTACGGCAGACGAGCCAAAGAAGACAACTCAAGAAGAGGCTAGGGCGGAGGCCGCTCGAAAAGCTGCTGCAGCACAGCAACAAGTTATGCAAGCACTTGAACACCACCGCCAACAAGAAGCCCTTAGAGTGGCGCAAGCTTACAGAGAAGCAGAAGAAGCTAGGAAAAGAGAGCTTGAAAAGTCGACGCAAACGAGTGTTTCGAGTGGAAGTAGTGCAACAGTAGCTGTGAAAAGTGGTGATGGAAAAGATGTTGCTGCTGCTGTGAAAAGTGCTGATGGAAAGGACGTTGCAGCTAACGGAGGTGATTCAGCTGCGGGTAAACCTACAGTAGCCGTGAAAAGTGGTGATGGGAAAGGTGTTGCTGCTAACGGAAGTGATTCAGCTGCGGGTAATCCTACAGTAGCTGTGAAAAGTGACGGTGGAAAGGGCGATGATGATGCAGGCAGCAAAGAGGGGCGGGCAGGTTCCGTTGGTGGAGAAAGCCCTACAACGTCTGCGGTGGTGAATAAAGATGCTTTGGCTCGAGTTGCATCTGTGATTGATGTTAAAGCTGATAATAAACAAGAAGAGTTTTTGAGTGCAATTGAAGAGAAAATGGGGAGTAGCTTTAAAGAGGTTTGGGTGTCTTTCTTGGGTGAAAGTAATGTGATTGCGGACTTTAAATGCGACAGACAGGGAAGATTTACAGTAACGCTGGACAAGCCCTTTATGAAGGTTGTGAAAACAGATGATCCTGAAGTTGAAGGTGGCCATGTGGTGTTAATGTTTGGAGCTACATCTGATGGGAAAGTAAAACAGGTGACGGGGCAGTTTACTGAGGAAAAGGTGACAGCTAAAATGAGACAGGATGCTAAGGGTGGGCTTAGTGGGACAACTCACGAGACAGTAATGAAATCGATGGTTTTTGAGCATGGGTTTAAAACGCATCTTTGTCGTAAAGTCGCGTTTACAAAAACACACCTAGTTGCGAATCAGGATAAAATTGGCTATGTTGATGATGAACGCGTTTGTTTCTTCGGTAGCTGGAAAACAATGACAGGAGATATTCGGGTGCGTTCTGTTGCGGATGTGAATAAACATTGGGGCGAGGGCGCTGTTGTCACTGATCATAAACAGGGACTAAGAGATGCTGTGAGTGGAAAACTGAACGCGGGAGCTGCTGTTGCAAGCTGAGGTTTTCACTCCATTTGTTTTAGAGGCGAGCTGGCAGCGAGTGCTTGATGAGGAGATGAGAAAGCCTTATATGGTACAGCTGGCAGCTTATGTTGAGCAGGAAAGGGCCGGTGAGACACCGGTCTATCCTCCTCGAGACTTGGTGTTCAATGCCTTTCAAAAGACTCCCTATGACAAGGTCAAAGTGGTTATTGTAGGACAAGACCCTTATCACGGCCCGGGACAGGCGCATGGGCTAAGCTTTAGTGTTCCTAAAGGTGTTCCGGCACCTCCATCGTTACAAAACATATTCAAAGAGTTGGCGTCGGATATGGGCTGCACCATGCCCACTCATGGCTGTTTGACTTCTTGGGCTGAGCAGGGAGTTATGCTGCTCAACGCGACACTTACTGTGCGTCAAGGGCAGTCGATGTCTCATCACGGCAAGGGATGGGAGCGCTTCACAGACGCTGTCATTGCTAAGCTCAATGAACGCAAAGAACCCATCGTATTTTTGCTGTGGGGAAAATCAGCAGAGAAAAAATGTTCCCATATTAATCCTCAGCATCACGTCCTTACAGCCCCACACCCGTCGCCTTTATCAGCGCACCGTGGTTTTTTAGGCTGTCGTCATTTTTCGCAAACTAATTCGTTTCTTAAAGATTCTATTAATTGGCAGATTTAATTACTTTTTCGTTTAACGTAAATTAATTTTTTATTTAAATTAAATTTATAATATACTATTATAAGTATAGGTAGATTGCGGTATTTATACTAATATGGTGTTTAACATGGTTATTGAAAAAGCAGTAGAGAAAGCCTTATTTCAGCTTGCACACGACACGGAGACACAGATCTCTGTCGGACATTTTCATGTGGATATGAGAATTTTTGACGGTGCATCCAAGATGTCTCTTTCTACACCTGTGTATGTTGGAGAAAATTACATCCCTAGAAGTGTTCGTGGCTGTCTTGCAGGCCAAGCGCCCTTCTCAGAAAACACTCTAAATACTTTTCTAACCGTCGAAGAGGCGACTTTTCGGGTGATTTTGCACTATGTCTGTGGGGTTGAAAAGCTTGACCACATCCGCTGTAAAGTCATATTGGAAGATTTTGCTCGAACTGCTGATATGTGGTGTGATTGGCTTGATGATCACGATAAACGCGATCTTGTCTATGTGCGCAAGTAGACGACTAGCGCACAAATTGTTTCATTAATTTGTTGTGGAAATCGCAGCTTTTCTTTCTCTTATTCTTGCATAAATGATCGTGAGTTCGTAAAGCCCCATTAAAGGGATGGCTAAAAGAAGCTGGGTGAACACGTCCGGTGGCGTTAGAATGGCGCTAAGGAAAAAAATAGCGACGACAGAGTGCCTTCTTTTGGAGCTGAGTCCAGAAGCGGTGACGTTCCCAAGATAGATCAGAAAGAGTAGAATGGCGGCGCTTTCAAAGGCGATGCCGTTAGCGATGGTAAGAAATAGCGTGTAGTCTAAATACTGGGAAAATCCCCACATGTTTTCACCGTAATTTTGATTGAATGAAGAGAGGAAGGCGTTTGCGTAGGGAAGAGAAATGTTCCAGGCGAAGGCAATGCCGGAAAAAAAGAGCAATAAAGAGAGCAGCCAAAAAGGGCGAAGGGAAGTTTTTTGATCTTGGTTGAGCGCGGGTGTGATGAACTGGAGAATGGAGTAAAGCCAATAGGGTGAGCTAACTGTAAGTCCAAGCCAAAAAGAGAGCTTAAATAGGGATGTAATTCCATCAAGTGGGCTAAAAAATTTGAGGGGGATATCTGCGGTTTTACATAGTCCTTGGATAAGAGGATCGTGAAAGGCAAGGCACCACAATGTGCCTAAAAGAATAGAAACTAAAACATGAATAAGACAGCGGCGTAGCTCATCAACATGATCCCAAAAACTTGCCAAATGGTCATCGGAGGGAGAAAGTTTTTGATGTTCCGGGAGGTTGTTGTGGGTCATGGTCGGCACCTCGGTGTTTTTGGATGATCCCAAAAACTTGCCAAATGGTCATCGGGGGGAGAAAGTTTTTGGTGTTCCGGGAGGTTGTTGTGGGTCATGGTCGGCACCTCGGTGTTTTTGGGTGACCCCAAAAAGTAGCCAAATGGTCATCGGAGGGAGAAAGCTTTTGGTGTTCCGGGAGGTTTTTGTGGGTCATGGGTGACACCTCGGTGTTTTTGGGTGATCCCAAAAACTTGCCAAATGGTCATCGGGGGGAGAAAGCTTTTGGTGTTCCGGAAGGTTGTTGTGGGTCATCGTCTACTCCTTGTGTGTGGCCTTCAAAAAGCGGGAAGGCGTGTTCAAGCTGAAGAACGTGTGTTATTGAGGGTCGGATTTATCATTCGGGGGATCGTCGTCGAGCCCTTGGCTTGCGCGTTTAAATTCCCGAATCCCTTTTCCTAGGCTGCGTGCGAGCTCAGGAAGTCGTTTACCGCCGAATAAGAGCAGGATAATGCAAAAGATCACGATGAGTTCGCCACTGCCAATCATATAGCCTCCTGTTGGATTATAGGATCAACTTCTTCTTTTAGGAAGGTGTCTACCTGTTGGGGCGCGCGTCCAATAAAATGCGCCATATTGACGATTTGCGTCAATTCTTCATTATTTAAATGAAACGAGCTGTCTTGAGAAATTCGCTGAAGGAGGTCGTTCTCATCTCCATTCACTTTGACTTTTTCGGCTGCTGCATGGCTGTGAGTGCGTATTTTCTCATGCAGGTCCTGTCTGTCTCCCCCTTTTTTGACTGCTGCCATCAGGATGTTTTCTGTGGCCATGAAGGGAAGTTCTACTTCTATGTGTTTTTGAATTCTGTTGGGGTAGACGGTGAGATCGGATGTGATGGTGATAAGAAGGTTGAGTAGGGCGTCTGTTGCTAAAAAAGCTTCAGAAATGCTGAGTCGTCGATTTGCCGAATCATCTAAAGTGCGCTCTAACCACTGTGTGGCGGCGGTATAGAGTGGATTGTCGAGAAGCGAAATGATAAACCTAGCGAGTGAGCAAACGCGTTCTGAAAGGATGGGGTTGCGCTTATAGGGCATTGCTGAAGATCCTACCTGTTTTTTTCCAAACGGCTCTTCCACTTCATTTAGATGTGCCAGGAGTCGAAGGTCGGTCGCAAATTTGTGGGCGCCGGCTGCTAGACTTGAAAGGGTGGATAGAACTTGGATGTCTTGTTTGCGTGTGTAGGTTTGGCCGGAAATAGTTAGGAGGTTGGTGAAATCCATTTTTTTGGCAATAAGTTGATCTAGTTTTTCTACTTTATCGTGGTCTTGATCAAACAGAGCTAAAAATGATGCTTGGGTGCCCGTTGTGCCTTTGGCTCCGAGAAAGCGAAGGTTTTCTAAGCGATAATTGAGTTCATTGAGGTCCATAACAAAGTCTTGGATCCATAGGCACGTGCGCTTCCCTACAGTTGTGAGCTGAGCGGGTTGTAGATGCGTGTATCCTAAACATGGGGTGGCGCGGTACTGTTTTGCAAAGTGCGCTAGTTGTTTGATTACAAGGGCTAATTTGGGTTTGAGAATCTCAATGCCGTTGCGCATCTGAATGAGCTCTGTGTTGTCTGTGACGAAGCAAGATGTAGCGCCAAGGTGAATAATGGGCCGCGCTTCGGGACATTGGTCGGCATAGGCGTGGATATGGGCCATCACATCATGATGAAGTTGTTTTTCGTATTCATCCACAGCTACGAAGTCGATATCGTCAATGTGCGCTTTGAGTTCGGCTATTTGAGCGGGTGTAATAGGAAGGCCGAGTTCCTGTTCAGCTTCTGCAAGAGCTATCCACAGGCGCCTCCACGTGGAGTGCTTTGTTTGTGCAGAGAACAATGAACTCATCGCTTGTGAGGCGTAGCGTGTGGCTAGAGGGCTTTGATGCAGGTGATGAGCTGTCATGCCACTATTTACTCGGCGTTGCATTGATTAACGAGATGATGCACATGGGCAAGGAGATCGTAGATCTCATTTTTTTGTTCTCGTGAGATTGTGAGGGGCTTTTGAGCCAGCACATCGCAAAGTCTTTTAAGACCCTGAATGGTCCCCTCTCCAATATTCTGTTTCCGTTTATCTGTTGCTTTTAAGGGAAAAATGTTGCGAATGAGGGAAAGAACTTCTGCTTTTGTTTCCCCTTGATAGTTCTCTATGATTTTTTTCTTTTGATCGACCGGTCCGTCTCGAGTGG
>JAJFMB010000329.1 GCA_021772355.1 Chlamydiota bacterium
CGTAATCAGTAGTGGTGTTAGATCCGTTGTCAATTGGGGGTGAGTCAGAATTTGATACAGAACTAATCACGCTAGGGCCAGCTGAACTGTTGGAAGCACTACTACAGGAAAGGGATGTATTAAAAGGTGATGGGCTTATACGGTAATATATTTCGGGAGGTTTTCGAACAGAAAAATCGAGTTTTTCTCCTGGTTGGCAAATAGGAGAGGTTGTAATGGGACGAAAAGAAGTATCTGATGACATTAGTAAATCCTGAATAAATTGATATTATATATTAATATAAATGTAAAAAAAGGTCAATATTGTATATTATTATTACTATTTTATTCAAAAGAATTAATAATGACATGAATAACAAAGGAGGAGCCCCGTTTTTCGCCGTGGCTGGGAATAATCGCGCCTTGCGCGACAAGGGACTTATACTCTTCTATTAAATCGGAAAAATGTTCTCGAGCAAAGGAAAGTATTGGTAATTTCTTTCGGTTGTGGCTATTGTAGTGATCGTTGACGTGGATCACGTTTCTGTTGCTTTGGAATAGCTGCGCGCCTCGATGGAATCGTTTGAAAAATGATTCCATATTGCGGCCGCATTTCCGTTGGCGTCAGCACCGACTAACTGAGCAAAAACATCTACTCCTGTATTGGAGATATTTTCAGTCGTATCTCCAAAGGTGATATTGGAAAAGGCGTAGGAAACATTGAATAGAAGGGCTGCGCCCAATAATGAGATGAATTTTCTCTTGACTTAGCTCCACGTGATAATTTGTTTAAAATTTTAGATTACCTTTGAAGCTTTAAAAATACAAGAAGGTGTTATCGCTTTTTGCAAAGACTTTGTCTAAGTGGTGAGACATTGAAGGTGCGCTTGGAGGATCATGGCGACTGTATGGGGGATGCCTTCTGAGAGGATGTCAATAATCAATAGACAATTCAGCATAGGGGATAAGTAGCAGTTGTGCCTGTATCAGGTGCAATAACCGGGAGGCGATCGTTAATGAATTCGCGATAGTGAGAATTATTCGTCTTCTTCAAATGACAAGAAGCACTGTTCCAATGAGGAGCCAATATAATTTTTTCTGCCAAAGCGACGATGAATGGCCTGAAAAAGAGTTTGCATTAACGCTGGGTCATGTTTGGAAATCCACGGCTTTAAGTGCATTAACTCTTGCTTGTTGTATTCAACATCCCCCTTTAAGAATTTGATACGGGTAATGTCGCGGCGAAATTGAGGAGATTTACGTAGCTCGTCACTTCTTAAGGGATTTTTTCCTGTCGCCACCACTTTTCCAAGGGCGATATCGTAGAGGGCAATTTTTAGGCCGGGGTTGTCTCCTTCGCGGTTTTCTCTCAACTTGTTTCTCCAAAAAGCGGCGTCATCTTGATTGATCAAACCAATTGAAGTGCCGTTCTCTGATTGGATGACCAGTACTTCAAAAATCGGATGATGTTTTGTGCCAAAGGGAGTCGCCATAGATTCCCCTAACCATCCTGCGGTGTGTCCAATAAAGTTCTCAGAACACCAGATACTACCTTTGAAGACTTTTTCTATTTCAGAAAGCGCTGCAAGATCAGATTTTTTGACAAGTTCTTGTAGAGATGGGAACTGCAGCCAATCGGATGAGGCAAAATAATCAACATCTGTGTTCCAGGGCTTGCTTGGCAACAGGTCTGGCTCATCAGTCTTTGCTGTGTGCTGTTGATCAAGGTTTTGATCTATGGCAACTTGAACATTGAGTTGCTGATTTGTTTCGTTTTGTTGTCCCTGTTGCACATGCTGTTCCATTCCTAAAGGTTCTCCAATTTCTAAGGAGTTTCCATTTCTATTCATTTTCACAGCTTCTGGGTACTCTCCCTTGCCAATTTTTTCCATTTCCTCCCAAAGGGCCATTTTTTCTTTTTCGCTGAAAAGGGAGCTTCCTTTCACGATGGCAAACTGCTGTATCTTTGCATGGTTTAGAGCCTCTTTGGGGTCTACAAGCGTTTGTGGCTGGCCGTAGAGCAGGAAAGGATCATCCTCAATGTGATTGATGAGAACGCTTTCAAATGCATCAAAGATTTTAAACATTTCCTTTTCGTTGGCAGCTGCCAGAAGTTTGTCTAGGACAGCCCTGCGGACAATATTTGCGATTTTTTGGTGCTCGGAATAGAAATTGTCTTCGCGAACCTTATTTGCCTCGTTGCGTGCTACAAAGCGAATAATATCTTCAATTGTGCAGTGCTTATCACCGGAAATGAGCTGCCTCGTTTTGCGATTCATCACAATTTTGATGGACTGCTTATCTCGTTTTAGTCCTCGCATACGCCAAATCCCTTGCGCAAGTTTTGTCAGCGTTGTCTCTTCACCAATAGTGACAAGACCGATTGCTTCGGGATCTTGAGGAATATCTGCAGCAAAAGTGTGGGCATCATCAAAGAGGGATAAGCGTCTATCAGGCGGCAGTTTACTTTCGCTTAACGCCCTGGCCTCCACACCCTCTTTTTCCAGCAGAACGAGCTTCTGATCTTTGTTAAAGTAGACAATTCCGTCAATTCCAGGCAGATTCTTCTTAGCTTTTTTGAGCATCTTTTCGGCAATGGGCTGGTTGTGCAATCCTCTGAACTGCGCTCCGCAATCGATGATTGTGCGTATTTTGCTTTGGCTTGAAAATTGGGTGTTTAAGATCTCTTCGAGAGCTTCAGCGGGTTGATCGTTTTCAATTTCAATGATGGAATCAGGAGATTTGCACATGCGGGTCAGAAGATCGACAGTTTCCCCAGTTGTGCCATCGTCCCAGTGGACAATGGTATCTGTAGGATAGGTTCCCTCATTATACGGAGTGCCCGTATCTGAGTAAAACTTGGGGGTCATCGAGGCAAAGTTTTGCGAATTGCTACTAAAGTTCGCGGTATAATAGGAGATTTCAGGCGCGATGTATTTTCTTGTATGCACGAATATTGCATCGTCATTCTGATTGAGAAGCTGAGTTAATACCGGGTAATCTTCTTCTTTGATTGTGTTCAACTCATAACCTGGGCACCACTTGGCAAAAAGACGCGCGCTGGCAGTTTTTTTAAAAGGAGTGAGTTCGGCTTGCCTGCTGGCCCTAGTCTTGAGCAGATCGATAAGCTCGCGAGCATCACTTTCTCCTAGACGGTTTACAACTTGTTGCAGATATGTCTTTAAAACTGCCTCATAGGGATTTTGGATGGTCGCATTTTCTTGAGGATTTTGATTTCCATGGTACGGCTTTGCAAATCTCTCTCCCCCATTCAACGAAGGACCGTAATGGACGTTAACAATTCTTCCTAGGGCGTGCGTGCCTATGGAATTGATCAGGCCTTTTGCTAAGCCAATCTCTTTGCGGTGGGGGCTTAATAGTACAAACTCGGGGACTTGAGATTTCTTTTCTAGGAGGTACTCTAAAAACTCTTGCTGCTGCTCTGGAGGAATTCTGAAATTTTTGTACTGACAAAAGTGTTGCGCTAACAGAGGACGAATGTGATCGCGATACTCCTCTTCAGAAATATTGGCTAGATTGTTTTCACGAATGGGCACCCCAAGAGCGATGAGAGTGCGAACATACTCTTCTGTTATCGTGATGGCGTATTTTGCGATGTTTTTCTTCGGTCCGACGGGATGATTTAGCATTTTATCTCGCCGCAGCGTCTCGTGCACTTCATCAATATTTGCTCTACCAAATGTGCGGATTAACTTCAGCATTTCCGTTAATGGTTTAAGCCACTTCGAGCTATCGCCTTCAGATTTAGAGATTTGTTCAAGCCAGATGAGCTCAAGAGCTTGCATGTCCTCTTTACACATGTTCATTTGCCCTTTTTCTTGAAGAGCGCGGATCATGGCGATTAATCGCCCATCAAGCTGTCTTTTATCCAATGGCTTAGAGCGGGAGAACTCCATTGAAGAGGCATCTTGCGCAAAAATCGATTCCGCTTGATTCCCAATTTGAGCGATATTGGTTTTTGCCATCGCCTGTGGCCAGATATTGATGATGAGCTGCATCCCATCGGCACCAAAAAAGTCAGTGATCGGAATGCCAAAAAAGGTTTTGCCACTTCCCATAATCAGCTCTAAAACCGAGCGAGACTCCTCGCTCAGAAGCATTTTTTCAATTTGCGATACCTGTTTATCCCAAAGCATGATTCCTGTTTTGTATTCAAAGACCAGATATCCTTTAAGCAGGCGGTCAGATGTTTTCGTTAAAGAGTAAGAGCGTTTTTTGCCAAGTTCTTTTGCAAAACTTTGGATCAATAAGTTAGAGACAACAGTGTCTTGGGGTTGGGAATGTATTTTTCCTACGATTTCAAGCGAGCGTTCCACTTGCTGCAAGCGCGTTGCCCATAGCAAGTAACGCATCATTTCTGGGTTGTCATACTCGTTTTTCAAGAACTTATCGACAAGATCGTCAAAGTCATCAATACCTTCTACAGCAGAGAGAATATGCTCTTTTTCTTTTTCGAGCTGTGCTTTTAAATCCAGGGCAGCTTGTTCTAGTGAAAAACGCAATTTGCGCAAATGGTCCGCTGACTTTAGAGTGTAATGACTCTCATTGGGTCGATGCGAATAATCACTCAAGCTTTGGTTGAGTTTTTGCAAATGGGATTCATTAGAAAGAAACGTGGGAGGAGCTTTGACGCCTTCTTCATTTGTGAACGTCTCATCGACCAAGGATTGAAACAGCTTTTCAATCTGCCTATCTTCTTCAATCCACAATGTTGAGGAGGAAGAAAGAGTGTTTGCATTCTCGGCCTGTTGTAAATTGAGTTCGTGATTTTTTCTTGCCTTTCCCAGCGCATCGACGCCCTGGATGATGTTTTTACCTGCTTGATAGTACCAAGGAAGCATCTGCATTCCGAAATAGGAGCCGGCATAGGAGATGGCTGCTGTTGTAACAACTTCTGGCGCAGTATTTTTAATGAACAGTTTCAGTGCATTAACTGCTTGCTCGCAAGCACTCTCTTTCACGGCCTGTAAGCACGCAGAATGGAAATTACACTGAAGAGGATAATGAACTTGTTCTTTTGAAACAGGTGCTTCTTCAGGTGGTTTAAAAGGGGCGATTACTTTCTCAAAACTTTCAAAAAGAGGGGCTTCTGGAGGGATCAAATTTAAAAGACCGTCGCGGATTAAACATAAATCTAGGTAACGCGCATCAAGTTTCGCAGGCTCTGGCTGTGCCTCGTCAATAGAGGAATTTCTCAAATACTCACCATATGCGGCAACCTCATTTTTTATTACTTCTGTTGAAGGATATAATGATGGGCTTGGACTATTGATCATTGTGTGGAGTAGAGCAATCGTAACATCTAAATACTCATTTTTGTTGTGTCCCAACAAATAGTTGAGCGTGCGTC
>JAJFMB010000330.1 GCA_021772355.1 Chlamydiota bacterium
CACAAATGTTTTGATCCAAAAGAGCGCTTCAAAGTGAATCCCAAAAAAGGAAGCGCAGCAGAACAAGTTGCCAACTTCTGGAAGGGGATCGTCGATCCATCTGACATTCACAACTACCATCTCTATGCGAATCTTATCGCACCAGAATTCGGACTTTCGCATGCCGCCGGTGCGCGTAACGATCAAATCACATTATCAGACGCAACTGACGAATGGCTTTTTGCTCGATTCTATGACAAAGAGCGAAAAATTTTGGAAAATCACTACAGCAAAGAGGTGATAATCAATATTGTCAAAGAGAGTATGATCAATCAGCATATTCCTTTAACCGATCAATCTGTTGGGATGCAGGTGTGGTTGAAAAAAATCTTTCAGGAACAACAAGCCAAATTACAAACTTCTGAAATAGAAAATGGCGATGATTTCGCAATAGAAATGTTTGATAAAATTAGTGAAAAAACTGGAAGTGGAACATTCTTCAAAGACCCCTACCTAATTGCCTTCTTGATTAGCATCGGGGTTTTCAAGATGAAAAAGAATCAAGCACAGAAGACGTAAGATCTCAGAAGGTAAATACCTAGCTGAGATCTTATTCCTAGTTGTTACTCGTCATCATCATCAAAGTCATCATCATCATCAAAATCGTCCTCTTCTTCCTCGGGTAGTTCCTGAACCGAAGCAGGCTTAGCAGCCTTAGGAGGTTTGACACTCTTTGGTGTTGGCTGACCAGGGACATAGTCAACCCAAATTGGAGAGGACCAACCGATGTGACCATCTTCTTGGGTGACACGTATGTAGTAGTAAGCAAAAGGAGGGTTTTTATCCTTAGCATCAATAGTAACATCAAGGAAAGGTGTAAGATCATCGAAGACAAAATCTAAAGTATAACCTTCCGGTTCAAATGTTTTGATCACTTCACCGTTACGGATAATTTCAACCTTGTCCAGTTTCGTCGTTCCTGCAACATAACCAGAAAGGTGACGATTGACCATTAGACCCGGCTTGGCCGCAGTTTTAATTTCAGAGCCCATAGGATGACCGGCAAGCTCTAAACCCATAATAATACGAGCACCGGTAGTCGCATAGCAAGCGCGATTATACAGAGCATCGAAAAGAGATTGTCTAGAGTGCTCTTTTGCCACAATTGCAGTTAATCCCGGATAGTATTGCACTTGGTCGCAATCAAAGAAATCAGCATAAATGCCGCGGTCATCAAGACCCCCGGAGACAAACCCGAAGCGTAGATTGCGTTTCAAAGCTTTTTGGATAGATCCCTCAGAGTTTTCTTTTACGCCCTTTTTCCCTTCTGTTTGAATCGGCAGGGAGTTTCCCTCTTTTTCGGTGCATTCAGAAGAACCCCATGCGTTGTAGATCTCTACTACACGTTCAAAGTCGGGATTAAACTCATCAAAATTAGATCCGAAGTCACCACCCATGGTAAAGGTGGGGATTGAGATTGCTTCTTTTGGAGCTAATTGCTTGTAAATCTTTTTAAGAGAACTATTTTTCGCTTCTTTTTTTCTTAAAATGGGCTTCCCATCTTTTGGATATACAAATTGTCGAATTCCCTCTTCAGGCTTTGTGCCGTGCCACTGAAATCCCAAAAGAGTGGTGAAACGTTCGGGTTCATCAAACTCGGTAATATTTTGGGAGATAAGCTTCCAAATTTCGTTCGGAGTCTCCTCTTGGCTTTCAAAGCAAGAAGAAGCGCAAAAATTTAATGCGCGCTCATCGCGGAAGTGACGTAAACAGTTTTCAATATTTTCGGAGGAGTCAAAGCGCTCCGATTCTCCGTGCAGAAATCCCCAAAACATCTGTCGGTCATTCTCCGGAAAGCATTTGATCGGACAAGATTTGAAGATGTCATCGGTCTTATTATTGTGTAAACTGATCGTGTAAAAACCGGGCTCATTAAAATAAAGATTAGGTAGAACAATAAATCCTGTTTCAGGAATAAAAAGTTTCCAGTTAAGGTTCTCTCGCAATTGCTCATAGGTTAGCTCAATCAACATATCTTCCGGAGCATTGCTGGTTAGATTTCCAAAGTCATCTTCAAAGCGCAAAATCACATCAAATCGTTTATTTTTTGCAACAAATGAAGGTGTAAGAACACGAATATTTGAAAGTTCCGCTCCTCTTACATCGAGAGTGAACAACTCTTCCTCTTCATACTGTCCTTTTCCTGAGGGATCAATAGAAAGGAGAAAAGAGCGACGTCTCTGTGCGGTGGATTGGGCTTTATTGCCGTTTTTGTCTAAACTAGTCTCTTTGGGAGAACCGATAAAAATCGTAAAATCCTTGCCAGCTTCCAGCTCAGCAGGGAGAGTAAACTCATAGTCCGGTGTAAAGCGATCTTCATACTCTACCTCTTTGGCAGCGATCGCCTTACCTGTTTCCATTTTGGCATAGATCACATTGCTAGACTTTTTTAAATCCGTTGTTGGAAGCTCCCAGTCAATATCGCGACCGGTGCTCATAAGGTCAAATTTTAACCGAGCCCCTTTTGGTAAGGTATTCGCGGGAGTGAAAATAAATTTCCACGTATTCACCTCACCGGCTTCTGCTTTTGTAGGCTCTGTATAACAAATGGATCGACGCATGAATTTAGACTCCGAATATTTCCTTTGGAACAAACGATTTTGCTTGATTCCGGATTCTTTTTCAAGGTCTCAATCATGTCATTCTTCAGCTGCATAGAGATATTTGTCGCAAGTCCTATAATGTCATTGTGATACATATAAGTATGAATTACGCTATGGTAAACATTTTATATCCTCTGTATAAGAGTAATTTGGTTAATCTTTTTCGTGATAATATAAAAATGAAAGTCCCTAAGAAGTATTTTTTATTTATTGCATCCTTAGTTGTCACGGTATTAATTTGGATTTGCACTCTTTCCGATTATCAATTTATTGTAAACGATCCGTTTTTATTTCTATCAAAACTAGTCGTTTTAATCGGCACGGTATCCATGTGCTGGTCTTTTATCCTCTCGGCGCGCTTTAAATTTTTTGAAGTTGTCTTCCACGGTCTTGACAAGGTCTATCATGCGCACAAAAATATTTCTATTATCAGCTTTTCTCTTATCTGCCTTCACCCTCTGTTTCAATTCTTCCGCTTTGTCCCTGATTGGGGGCGCGCTTTCGGATTGTTTATTCCAACGGCTTTGGGAGCTGTTGAGTTTGGCATTTTTGCTTTTCTGTTATTTCTTTTATTGCTTGCCCTTACTCTCTGGATCAACATCCCTTACCACATCTGGAAAAAGACGCACGAATTATTTATCTTCGTTCTTATTCTGGCGTTTTTTCACACCGTTTTAATGGACAAGCAAGTGAACGCTTCCTTCCTTTTAAGCCTGTGGATTTACGGATTCATGCTGCTGGCGGCATTTTCTTACGCCTATATTCGCTTTTTATACGCCTATATTGGTCCTAAATATGAATATGAGGTCAAAAAAATCGAAAAATTGCGAAAAGGGTGGAACATTTTTCTTGCACCGTTAGAAAAAAGGATGGCTAACGAACCTGCTCAAT
>JAJFMB010000034.1 GCA_021772355.1 Chlamydiota bacterium
AGCCGATTGTTTAATCCAGCGTCAACTAAGCGTTTTAACATTCAAATTCCTCTTGTAATTAGTGACCATGGCCATCACCAAACGACTCCTTTCCAAGTTCTGCTTTCAAAGTGAAAGCATTTTTTTTCACATACTCTTGTCCATCGCTAAGCCCAGACAGCACCTCAATGTTTTCAAGATCAGAGCGCCCTAGTTCAATAGGTACCGCGTGAAATTCTTCCCCTTCCTTGACAAACACCGTATTTTGCCCTTCGATCACCTGGATTGCTGTGCGCGCTATCATAGTTGGCACCTCTATCTCTTCAACGGCTACCTTTGCAGTAATAAACATCCCGGGTTTCCAGAGCTTGGACTCGTTATCTAATACAATTCTAGCTGTAGCGGTGCGAGTGGATTCATCTAGAAATGAACTAACATAGTCGACTTTGCTAGAAGATTTTGGATCGTGAGTCTTTGACGTAATAAAGGCCTCTTGACCGACATGGATTTTATCGAGATCCTTCTGATAAATGATGAGATTTACCCACACATCGCTAAAGTTGGCTATTGTAAAGGCGTTAGTGTCATTATTTATTTTTTCTCCCAAAGTCAGGTGCTTTTCTACAACAGTACCATTGATTGGCGAGCGCATTTCATAATTGGTTAAGATGTGTTCTTTACCAGTTCGTAGATCCTTCAAATCCTCATCACGAAGACCAGCAGCATGAAGCTTTTGCTCAGAAGAACTTAATTTAATCCGTTTTTCTTCATAGGCTTGCTTGCTATCGAGATAATCTTGCTCAGAAGTAATTTTTTTCTCCCATAGACCCTTTTCCCTTTGGTATTTAGCCTGTGCTAAACGGAATTTTTCGATAGATTCAAGAAACTCGGCCTTTAAATCAGCAAGGTCACCGCTTTCAATTATCGCTAAAATGTCATTTTCTTTTACATCGTCCCCAAAATTCTTAAAAACTCTTCGAACAACTCCGGGAACACGGGGTACAATATGTGCTAATTTGTTTTCATTAAAAGACACCTCTCCAGCAAGATTTGTGTAGACTTTTAGCTTTCCTGGTTTTACCCTATCCATTTCAATCTCAAACTCCTCAATTTCTTGGGTACTGAGATGTACGGATCGTTCTTCATGTCCTTTTTCTTCATTATGAGAGGCGTGGCTTTGATTTTTTTCGCCAGCGTGTGATTCTTCTAGTTCATGTCCATGAAAAATAGTTGTAGTAAGAGCCACATAGAGGACAACTATCAAAAGAACGACAAATGAAACCATTACAATAATTTTCTTTTTTCCCGTCATTATTCCTCCCCCTTGGCTTGGAGATGTTCATGAGAATTAAAACACTCTCCAGTTAGACGTTCTAGTTCAATAAAAGATTTATGATATCTGAATAAAGAACCGAGATACTGTTCTCTTGTGCTAAAAAATGTTCGTTGTGCATCGAGAACATCCAAATATTCGAATTTTCCTTGTTTATAACCCTCTGATGAAGCATCGAAAGCGCGCTTTGCACTTGGCAAGACATCGTTTTTTAATAATATAACTTCTGTGTGAGTAGAAGAGAGTTCTTGATAGGTTTGAAGTAGATCTGTTCGGATTCTAACATTGGTCGTATCGTATTCTTTTCGCGATTTGGCAAGTTTGTTTTTTGCTTCACGAATGTTTCCCTGATTTCGATCAAATATAGGAATAGGAATTGACAGATTGACAACAAATCCATAATCTTTGGTTTCTTCAAATTTCTTTACCCCACCACCAACGGTCACGTCAGGAATAGCACGGGATCTTTCTAAATCTATCGTTGCTTGACGGAACTCGATTTCATCACTCCAACGGGCTAAGTCTGGATTACGAATAACAATCCCCGTCAATTGCTCGATATCCGGAATATCATTTATGGCGTCAAAATCCCCCTCTACTTTATCAAAGAGTACGTCTGTACCTCCCCAAAAAGATAACAAACCTTGCCTGGCTGAATTTTGATCCCTCTCCGCCCTTTCTAGCTCAATCTTTGAAGTGGATAAGGCAACCTTAGCTTTGGTTTCCTCTAAAGGAGAAACTTTCCCTGCGTTAGCTTTTTCCGAGACAGTGTTGTAAACTTCTTGAGCAATACGATGTTGCTCTCTTGCTAAGTGGACCCTTTCTTGAGCAAAAAGAACTTCAATAAACGCTATAGCTGTTCCAGATAACACATTAAGACGCTTTGACTCATAATCCCAGCAACTTAATGATTTATCGAATCTAGCTACGTTTTTCCTGCTTTGTCTTTTCCCCCCTAATTCAATGAGCTGGCTCAATCGAAGGGTGGATTCAGCGGCCTGAAAGCCTTTATGAGCCTTTTCTCCACCAAAGTCTTCGACTTCAGCTTTTATTTCAGGGTTAGGGATAAGACCGGCTTGAAGGACATGGGCTTCCCTTGCTCGTACCTCATAGGAAAAAGCTACCAGTTCGGGATTTTTTAATAGGGCCAGTGATATTGCATCCCTTAATGTTATCGTTCGATTTGAGAGATTAATTTCTGGGGAAATGCAGTGCTGATCATATTCCAAGCATCTTCCTGAACACTCACTTGCCAAGAAACAAAACAGCACCATAATATAAAACATGCATTAACACCTTATGTAACTTGGGGTTGATTACAACCAACTAATAGTTAACTGTTTAAACATTCCACTAACCCAAAAGGAACCCTTTCATATAATAACTCTTTTACGTTTTTTTCTATTTAACGTCCACCAGGATAAAGCTGACGAAATACAATAAGAAGGGCAGGGTTGCATGTGAGAAAATACCAGAGATCGAGGGGGTTGATAGAAAAATATCGGGTATAAGAATTTAACCGTAACGAAATAAGTATGTTAAATCTTGTTGTGGAAATTTATTTATAATTTATCTGTCGCACTTGTCTGTTTGTTAGATCAGTAAATGGCCCCTTAACAACTGCATGAGTTTTGGCAACCAATTGATTTTCAGTGCCGCTTTTTCTTTTCGGCCTATCATTTACATTAGGAAAGATGAAGCGGTCTCAAGCCATTGAAAATCTAGGGTCTTTCAGAAAACCAAAATGGGTACTGATTTAGTGCGAATTTACGAGTATTTTACGAGTATTTTACGAGAAAAGAGGTAATGTTAAATTTTAAATTCTATCTACTCTTGTATAATTTTTTAGCTGTCCTGTGAACCTAAAGGGTATCGATCGTATTCCTCATTCGACCTTCCCCAATTTTTCCCCACTTGTCCACAAATTAGTGCAAAAACCCGCAACTGATCACAAAAACACAATTCATCTAAACATTTAATCACGTTGTGGTTATGATTTGCACAGTGTTGTAGAAAGTGGGATTAAAAGAGACTGTTAATCCATTGGTCGTAAGTTCGAATCTTACATCCGGAGATTCAAAAACCCCTCTTCGAGGGGTTTTTTAGTTTCCCAAAGTATCACTAAAATTTACTATGGGAAATGGTCTTCAAAAACTGCTTTTCCGACACCATACTTATATCAATATCCGCTTGATTATAAATGAACGTTCATTCATATTCA
>JAJFMB010000331.1 GCA_021772355.1 Chlamydiota bacterium
GACGAAAGTTTAACTTCACCTGTAAATTCCTATGCACAACTAATCAATAATATTAAATTTCTCCTTCTACCGCACTATACATTAAATGAAACCGAATTCGACATCATACTTCATGATACCATTCCGAAGGAACTTAATGAATTGTCAAATCAACAATTAAGTGACAAAGAAAGAGATGGCCTAAATATACTTCTCGTTGATAGAGAGGCCATACGCATAGCACAATCGATAGAGTCAGACACTTTATCAGAAGTCTTCAACGGTCCCTATCCAGCTTTTGTCATACCTCCAAATATGAATCGTGATGACATAAATAAATATGGAAGCGCTCTCTATAATAAATCTATTGTACATGCATTAAAACTCTTTGCGCAAACACCAGAAGGCAGAGCCAAAGCAGCAGACAACTTTGCTCGGGCTTATCAATGTGCAGATAACGATACTAAAAAACAGCTTTATGAAATGCTAAAAGAAGAAATTGGAAAGGATGCACCACTATTTAAGATTATCGATGCGAAAATTCATTACATTGATAACATTGACGAACAACTAAATAACATCTATCAAGACGCCAAAAATGAAAATACGTCAATTACTTCATTGCTTCAAGACTTTTATGGCGATGAAATGCCTCCTGAGGTGATTCCCTACGCATTTAATGCCTTTGTTGATGGTCCCATTATGGATAATATGATCATGGAGTGCGCCAAGGAAAGAGGTGGTTCCAGATCATTCCAGGAAGCGCATAGTACTATCATGCACCAAACCGAGCAAATGTTTCCTCCCGACACCCTTTCTGAAAAGGACTACAACACTCTTTCTAAAAGGATTGCCGATAAACTACTTACCTTTGCCGAAACGACCATGAATGAAACGGAAAAAGCCTTTCAGCAAAAAGGTTTAGAAAAAGGCGCAATGACAGAAACTGAGGGAACTATTAGAAAATTTGCATGTAATGTAAATCAAAAAACTAAAAATACCATACAAAATGGCATTAATATTGATGCAGATCAGTATAAAAACGCAAAAGAATGTGCGAATAGTTTAAACTCCATGACTGTCGAACAAAAAGAAGCTGCAATTAATGCTCTTTTATGTGGGGCAGTAGCTGCAAAGCGTGGGAATGCCTTACAGTTTTTGACGGTGCTTCGAGAGCTTTCAAATGATGCTACAAAAAAAATGATTACAGAGAGTGTTGAAAACACATTTACAGCCGGGGGTGTTGAGCTTCAGCTATTATCGGACTTTCGTGAAAATTGCAGCTTTTTTGATAGCGTTAGAGAGAAATTAGGTGAAATCTGTACTAACTTTACAGACGCTGATACGATCACAGACCGCTTAAAAGATGCAATCACTTCAATCAACAAGGACAGAGAAAAGAAGATTCCTGAAAGCAGGTTTATGGAAACAGTTTTGATCTTGAGAGAATCTATCAAAAATGACTCCAATCATGTGATGGATAAAATTGCTGAACGAAACGTACTCCTGAGGACTGTGGAAAAATTTCAAGCAAAACGCACCTTTGGTTTGGGTACGATGCGGACAAAATGGAAATCGCAACGCCAACGCTTTCAAAATGAGTTTAGAAGAACATCTGATCCGAATGAATCAGCTCGTAAAATCACTCAATTTTGTGCTCTGTATGTAAGTGAGGGGCCAAAACAAGAAAGAGGACAAAGACTTGAGGAAATGAAGGATTTCCTCTCTGATTTTCTACCTCGCCTAAGTGAATCCGATCGCGCACATTTCGTCAATAACATGGATCAAATAAAAGAGATCTCTACAGATTTAAATCAGTTTGTAGAAAACTCAACGTTATTAACGACAGATTACTATCTTAGCAAGCTTGAAAAAGATGGAAACAACACTACACTCCTTAAAGGAGCCCTTGATAACGCTGTGAACAACCCTCATAGTAGCGAGACCGAAAAGAAAGACAAACTGCTTCACATCTATGATCATTTAGTCACAAAAGGAATGAGTAAGGATGCAAAAGAATTTTTACAAATGATCAAAGAAGAGTCTAAAAGGGGCGCCACTGTCCTTGGTATTGAGGTTTCAGACTCATTCATGAACACTAATAAAGCAGCTCTTGAGGGGGCTTTTTATTCTATTAATGCTGCTAAGGATCAAAGTGTTACGTATGTGGATGAGGGCGGAAATACATCAACTACGGTTATCTTAAAAAACCGAGAAGATATAGACGATATCATAAATGCCTATAACCAAGGTTTTGTGACATATAATCAAATTGCCAAAAAGATCGATGATTTTGCTGACAGACTCCCGAGTTATGAAAGAGCACAGTTCCGTTCCGAAAATCTGATTCCTAAAAATTTGAGTGTAACTGGAAGCGAATTTGACGATCCAAATGGTATAAGCAAGCAAGCGAACATCATTCGCAAAGAGATCGCTCAAGCCAAAACAACCCAAGAAAAAGAGAACGTTATTCAGCGGCACCTAAATGTCCTTGGCAGACTACCCGAGACGTTGAAAAACAGTGAAGATATTAATAAGATTAGAAATGAGTTAATCAACATCTATAATCACTTAACTCCGGGGGATCGCGCGATTCTTTTTGAAAAATTGGGAGAAGGAAATGAGTTCCTTAAAAGCGTGCAAAAAGAAATCGTGAAAAAAAACATGAAAACTGGAGAGATGAAACAAATTTTAGTCAGTACTAGTGAGATCAAAGGTAAACAGGTAAGGCGTTACAAAACCATCGAAAACGAAACGGTTAATGAATGTTTTAATAATGCTAAACAGACAGATCATGAAAATTGTAAAGCAGACTTTCCAAGGGTGCCTGTCATGACGATTGGCGACACCACAATGAATAACCCATCTTTTGAGGATGGAGTAAAGGAAATTAGAGCAACATTTGGTGAGAACACAGCCGATTTTATTGCTCCTTTGTTAATACAAAATTTTATTAATCCAATTTCCGGAACAGCAACATCCGAACTCCAAGATCTTGTTAATAAAGATTTGCATGTTAGCGTACCTAAAAACGATCAAGGCCGCACTATAGAAGAAATAAGACCGGGCGCTCGCACTGTTTCAGCCAAAAAATCTGGTGATAACCTGATCGTAAGGCAAAGCGTTGTCTTTTCCATTTGGTATACAAAAGATGATATGAAACAACTAGGGTACGTGTGTTTATCAAAAGAATTGACAATCCCTATTAATCAAATTCCTACTTTAGAAGAAATAAAAAGCAATACAGCTTATATGCCAGACTTAACAGTGAAGGGCGAAATCTCTAGCGTTTTTGATACTGTGGAAGCTGCCAATGCCTATCTTAAAAAAGGAAAAATGAAGATAGTACCTCCACTTTTAGGAGAAAGACTTGCTACTGCTGCACGAAGAAGATTTTCCATATTAGTGAGAGGTGGAGCCAGTCTAAAATTGAGAGTTGTCAATGCAGTAAGTAACGCACCTCAGAACATTGCCTCTGCTGCAAATAGGGTGTTCACCATTTTATCGAAAATAACATTGCCTAAAGCAACAATGAGTAGATTTGCCGCTTACGCACGATCATCAATGATAGCTCAAAAAATCTCTTCTGCTAAAACCCCTGAGGCAAAAACTGCGGCGGCTACGAAATATCTTAAAACATTGAGCGATCGCTCAATAAGTAATGTTGAAAGTACCAGAGCTGAATTCATCGCAGTTTATGAGAAGTTAAAAACTGATGATCAGAAGGTTTTGATGGAAGCCTTTAGAGATAAAGTTTCTGCATTTGAAAATGGTTTTGTCACCCAAGAAATTTTAAATATGAATATTGATCAACATGAAGGGCATTTTCTTGCGGAGACTTTTTCTATGGGAGAAACTCGAGAGAAAATCACTCAGTCGCAACGATTCTTAGACGGGATACCTGATTTTAATGCAAGGGATGAACGAGAAACCGAATTTCAACGTGCAACGATTACTGTTGGTGCAATCAAGTCCTATGAAGCAGGAGTAGAGGCCGGTTCAGAATCAGAACAACGAAAAAAAGACGTATTAGATAGCTTACAAACGGAGTTAGACGGTAATGAAGACGCTGCACATTTTGCTTCATTTTGCCTATGTGCCGGACCAACTACAGATATCGTGATGAGCCACCTCGTAAATGACTTATGTTTGAATACATTTGAATTGTATAGTGCAACAAATCTAAGTCCTAAAGATATTAAAGCGAATGTGGGTATTCACTCTACTGTAACGAAGAAGGATGGATACCTGGTTGTCACGCAAAACACATCATACATCATAAAGTCCGCAGCAGACGAATCCGCGAAATATAATGGTAAACTCATTGTTGCAAGTAGGACCATTAAAATCCCGCTAAAGGAAATACCGACAAAAGACGAATTAGAAAATTATAACACAATGACGGAAGCAAGAAAAGAGCGACTTAACAAAGCAATATATATCTCCACATACATATCGCCTACATTTGAACAAACCGAACTAAATGAATGGCTATCAAAAGAAATACAACCATCAACCCTACTTGCTGAACCCAAAGAACGGCAGTATTTGGATAAAACAATCGACACTGTTCGTGAAGCGTTTAGTAAAAGTCAGAAAGTGATCCTTAAGGATGGGATGATTGTTCCTAAGAAACGTAGTGGGGGATCGACGAGAAAGGCAGGAAAAAGCGAGGAGTCAAAAAAAGCGATTGAACACATTTTGCTTCAATTGGAAGAAAACTGCCCCGCTGATGCCTCATTAGAACAAAAAGAGCAAGCAAGAGAGCTCTTGGGTATTCTCTATCAGAACAAGTGGGCGATGGCTGTCATTAACCACAAGAAAAATGCTGGCCTCAAAGAATTAATGCAAAATCTAGCCTCTAAAGCGCAAGAGGTGAGCACAGAATCTTATCCTTTCATGGATGACGGCACGAAATTCTTCGAACCAACGGCCTTTATTAAAAACTTTGTCCTTTCTGACAATCCTCAAATACGAAGAGATTTTTTATCTGCAAGCGGTATCTATTTCACAAGTGAGGAATTATTTACACAGTTATCAGACCTTTATGCAGATCGAACAACAACAACTGAGCAGAAGCAGCAAATCGTTAGATTCGTGACGGAGTGGTGTTCAGATTCTGACAATAAAAGTGAAATTTCTAAAGTGAAAAGTCAGATAGAAAGTATTATCAGTATAACTAATGACGGTGTTGACAAATCAGCAATTGCGCCGCTTTTAACAGCATCTCCTGTAGCCTCTAAGGCAGCTAGTTACACCTCAGAGACATCCACAGAAGATCTATTTGTTGATGTAAGGAGTGGTAGAGTAGACCCGAGTGACACCAAAAACTATGCAGAAAGTTTGACGAATTTGACTCGCAATCATATGAAGGATATTTCATTAAAAGAGTTTTGCAAACAAAGCTGGAACAAGAAAGGAAAAGAAACAAATGCTCCTCACGTAACTGCTATGATAGGGCATTTCAATGATGTCAGCACACATGTTCGAGAAGCTATTCTTCAATCCGAAAACATGGATGAAGCGCAACGCATGATCGCATTTTTTATCGATGTTGCTGATCAATGCATAAAGCCTCCTACAAATAACTATAATGATGCGCAAGCTATTCGAGCGGCTATTAACAGCGGACCTATTGGAAGATTGGTAGGTAGATTAGAAAACACAAAAAAATTAGATTCTGCTCATATCAAAAAACTAAATCAATTAAATGAACTCTTCAGTACTGATGGAAGCAGTAAAAACCAACGAGACGCTTATGGGCAATACCCTAACCAAAACTTCATTCCTTATATGGGGACGATGCTTACTGATTTAACGTTCATCGATGATGGAAACCCATCAAAGAATGACAATGGTGAACTCAACGCTAATAAATTACTGTTACACTCTCAATTTCCCAATACTTTTAGAAGTATGCGGCAAAGTGCAAGTAAAAATGCTTCAAATAAACTGCACTTTGATATCGATCGCTCAATAGCTTCTTCTCGGAATTCTATCGCTGAAAAAAGCAATAATCTAGGAGTGGATGCTGATGAAATTCACTATCAACGCTCTGAAAATTTAATGCCGAGAGGAGATAAGGACAAGGCAGAAACAGAAACATTAAACTACTCAAGATCAAAAATTACTAGTGATCTCACTACTAATCAACTCAAAAAATTTGCTGCTGGTTGGAACGTCGATCAACTCATTGATGGCTTAGATCGCTTGACTAAAGAACAGCCTACTTCCCTTATTAATCATTTAATCAAGGGAGCTGCATCAGATGATCAAATCTTCGATAAACTTCTAGGTGTTCTTGATAGAGTTAAAGACGAGGATCAAAAGACTTTGATCTATTCCGGAATAGCAAAGACGGCACTGAAAAAACCTAGCCACAAAAATGCCGATAAAATCAATTTATTGTTCGCCTCTGATCAACATCGAGAACCGGT
>JAJFMB010000332.1 GCA_021772355.1 Chlamydiota bacterium
ATAAATAACAATTTGGTACATATGAAAACGTTAATTTCTCTAATTTTAAGCAGTATTGCCGTGTTTGTTGCAGCGAATATATTACCGGGTGTCCAGGTTGATACGTTTTTGACAGCTGTTGTTGTCGCTGTCGTTCTGGGCTTGGTTAATGCCTTTATTGCTCCATTGCTGTTTGTACTAACACTTCCTCTCAATGTTATAACGCTTGGCTTGTTTTCCTTTGTGATCATCGCCTTCCTCGTCATGCTCGTCTCGTGGATTGTCCCCGGATTTGTCGTTGATGGGTTTCTGTGGGCTCTTGTCTTTGCGTTTGTACTCGCGCTTATCAACAGTTTTATTGCGTCATTTAACTCTTCTTGGCCAAGCGATACCTAGAAGAATCAGCATTGCCAAAAGTGCAAGAGCAGACAGCATTGGAAGAGTTAGAAAACCTAAGCCAAGCTCTGTTTTTTCTGAACAGTCAGGGCCCGATCCACATAAATCAATCGGCTGCCATCCCGGTATTTCCTGAATCGCGATTTGGTAAAGCGCAAAGAAAAATCCAATAACAACAAGTGGAAAGACGTAAGGGACAATGGCATTAAAGCCATTATAGGTGGCAAGTCCTAATATGATGACCAAAGGAAAAATGCAGATCCGTTGATACCAGCATAGGTGGCAAGGATCCAACTTCAGAACCTCACTAAAATACAAACTGCCAAATGCAGCGATACAAGCAATTAACCAAGCGAAATAAAGGCTATATTTTTTCATGGATGGCTCTCAAGTATGTGATTAACGTGGCTACTGATATCTGCAAAAGAAACAGAATCTAAGCGAATACCATTCACATAGACAGTAGGGGTTGTCAGATGCCCCATGATCTTATTGCCGTACTGATTATTTTTATCAATTTGCACTTTGAACTTTTCCTGTTCAATACAGGTCTTGAGATGGTTAAGATCGATCTCAGAACTTGTTTGTTTTGCCATTTCGATCAGTTGCTCTGTCGTTCCCCAATCTCGATTTTCTTTAGGTTGATTAAGATAAATGTGATCGAGATATTTAAAAAACAACTCTCCGTTAGGAAGACTGCTATTCTGACGAAACACGCATAAAAGCGCATTTGCAGCAGGCATAGAACCAGGAAGAAAAGATACAGGAAAGACCGTATAGAGAATTTTGTTAGTGTCGATCAGCTCTTTTTTTATCTCAGGATAAACCTGATTATTGAAAGTCACGCAATGTGAGCATTTCGGTTCCTCAAATACAACGACACGCACCTTAGCGTTAGGGTTGCCGATAGTAGGCTGCCCCTGTACATTGATATTAATTGGAGGCGGAAGCTTTTGACCCGATAATGTTACAGTTCCAATAGCAATTACAGCCAAAATAAAAACCGTCAGCAAAACAAGCGTTTTTGGAGGTTTTTGAATTTCCATATGTTACATCCTTTTTGTCAGTAATTCCCGCTGAGCCTTCCGTGGTAAAATGGCACACGCGGGAATCTCCTTCGTTGGTCTGCATCGGCAACCCTACATAGGGTTGCCTGCTTCGACCGCCTTGGATTTTCCACCCGTGAGCCGTTTTCCTTGGCCTTATTGCATAACTTTTGCCTGGATCTTTGCGCAAAAACAACTCATCTTTAAATGCTTGCGTTCTTGTAAATAGCGCTTTGGCTATATACTGCGAACGACAATCATTCAAATCTTAGTGTTTTTGCATCAAATCTCCTGGGCAATATTTATGTAACAAGGCCATTTTCCCTTAGGAATCTCAGCGGGAATTACCGACCTTTTACTTATAATTTATTTTTTTAAATCATTTGTCATAAAAGGTGCAATCAGAAAATATTACTAGGCCTCTGGCGGCGTCTTCAGAACATATGGGAGGGGTTTGATGTATGTGTCGTCAGATTCTACAATGAGCATACCACACACTTCACCGTTGACCTCTAAGCGATAGCGCCCAAGAGGAAGGTATTGAGGCAGAGAGTTCTGATCATTTCCTTTAGAGAAGGAAAAATAACCATACTGTGGTCCGATCATTTCAATCCACATGTCACCGGCAGGGCGAACGACAAGAGATAGAATACCGGGAACATTTCCGGTTGGGCGCGTTACAGTCATCGTGGCGATTTCTAAAGCAATAGCGTTAGGCATGTCATGCCTTGTGACCATAGAGAGCTGAAAGTGACTTCCTTGATCTTCGGCATGCACGTAGAAACTTCTCATTCTATCGACAGTTGCTTCAGGTATAGCAGCCAAGCATGTGGCACAAGAAATAAAAGTGGCTAATGTTAGTAGATATTTTTTCATAACACGTCCTCCGTATTGAAAGGTTGTGCTATTATAAACGATTAGTGCTTTTGATGGTAATAATTAGAGTTTAATATATGTGTTAAAATCTTTAATTACAGGTTTGTAATCACGAAATTGAGGATCACTGTTAATTATTTGACCTATGATCTTTCCCTTTTCTTGGGCCGTTTTAGAATCAAGGGTATGAAGCGCTTTGATTAGGGATTGAACGACAGAAGTCATTCTCCTGCGGTGACGAAAAATTTGTTCCTTTTCCCAAGATATTTTTGTGTATTGCACAGTCTGATCAGATTTTTTTGTGATGCCGCAATTTTGTTCATATTCCTTTGAGGTAACATGATAATCGGGGTAGATGCCAGTTCTCGGATCATCTGCAAGCAGTTGAGTCACAAAGATTCTAAACTGATCCTCATCGGGGTTATGGATGGCATCAGTGATGATTTCTGCTTGCGCTCCGAATATCAACTGATTGAGTTTATGACTTTCGATGTGATTTTCCGTTTCTCTTTCGCGGATCAGCTTGTAGAGTTCATCTCGAATCAACGTGATATCCATTTCTGCATGGTCATTGTGTATTCTTTCAACCAAAGCTGAGAAGGCATTGTGGCGGGGATCTATCGAAAAGATGTTTTGATTGTCATCTGCATAAAGAAGGTGATGTATAAGTTGTGCGTGGATGACTCTCTTTTGGAAACGTGTCTTGCGATAGTTGGCGTAGACATTGCTTATTGACTGAGTAACTTTTCCGAGACGATCTGATAGAAGCTTCGTTACAGAAAAAGATTTCCCTTTAGAAACTTGAGGTTTGGGTGTGGGAAAGGCTTTTTCTACAGGTTTTTCTGTAACAGAATGGATATTTGGTTCTGTATGGAGAACGCCTTGCAAAGGAAGATAGTCTACCTTGAACTCATCCGGAAGTTGTAAGTTTTTAATCTTTTTGTGACCTAAATGAATAGTAGAAAGCTCAATGTTGCGATTGATCTGATAGATAAAACTCAGTGCAATGGATTTAAACAACCGTTCCTGTTCATCTGTTAGATTCAAAGCAAGCAGATCCATTTCGATGTTTGCCGGTAAAGAAATGTTATCAATGCTATTTTTTTGATTGAGTATGTCGTTAATTTCTTCGTTATGTGTCTGAATAAATTCATGTAAGTTGTGAATCGTTCTTTTGTTGAGATCTCCAAGCGGTCGAAAATCTAAAGGGACGCTAAATGCAATTTTGTGTCCATTTTGAGAGATAAAGCTAATCTCTCTTTCCCCATAAACAAAACCCTGATTAGTATTGTATTGAATGTTTACCCAAGATGATCGTTCCAATACACCACATCTGTCTCTGGCAATATGCCCGTGTTTATAGGATAATACCTCGAGACGTTTATCTTTTTGTCTTTGATTTAAATTTGATTTCTCAATTTTTTCTTTTTCAGCTGCCTCACTTTGAAGAGCTTCTTGGTAGTTTGCCAAGGCTCTGTCTAGAACTCCTTTGGAGTCTTGAGTCTCAAGTCCCATAAAATAGTTGTCGGTATGAACCTGTTGATTGTGGGGCATGGCATGTTCCATAAGATCCATGCAGTAATCAAATAACTCTAGTTTTGTTTTAATGGTGGTACGGTTATCTTCATTGGAAACCTGATAAAACTTTTCAAGCTTTTTGGAGAGTTGATTTGAGTATTCTTGTATCTTCGATAGGGGTTTGCCACTTTTGAATTGTTTGATGTAGTATTTCCTAGTTGTTGCAGCCTGGTTAAGATAATCCATAAATGCATGGGCTAGATCGGGATTTTGTTCGATAATTTTTAGAAGTATATCTTCTTTTGGAGATATTCGGTGTAAATTTCCACGAATCGACTGAATTCTAGCGTGGCGCGCCATACTCAACACAATATCCACTTTATGACTGTGATAGAGAACAGTGTGTTGAGAAAAAAACTGTTTTACTTTGACGGCACTATCGTATGCTTCAATGCATCTCGATGGTATTTTTTGGAGTGTTACGGTTTTCTTTTTTCTTCTGAATTTCTGATGAAGTATATTCTCCGAGTATTTGATAAAGTTCTTATCGTCTAGGATGCTTTGAAGCTCTTCACCCTTATCATCGTCTTGAAGAATGATAGGTAGAGAGTGTTTATTGATTGCTTCGTCTAGTTTTTGAAATGATTTTAGATCATAGTGAGAATTTCTAAAAAGATCAGTGATAGCCAAACAGTTCGCATACTCTTCCGGGTTGATCTCTTTAGCGTTGATTTGCGTTAAATGTGTATAGTCAATTGCAAAAGCCCCATGCAGTGCCGCTTCAAAAAGTTGTTGAGTTTGAGTGTGTTCATAAGCTTGTTTGTTTCCTGTGATGACAGCCCAAAGGCGTCCCATCATGGCTCCAAAATATTCAAATCCTTGGCGTTGAACAATTTTTCCTTCTTTATAACGATAAAGATCTGCAGATCCCTTTTGCATTACTTGGTAAAGAGAAGAGGTGTTGTGAATGAAATTTGCAAAATTCTCGTCTACAGGCATAATTTAAAAATCCTTATTATACGCTCATTATACAACAAAACTGTAAAAAATTCATTTATATTAATATGTTATAAACATAGATGAAGAAATATTAAAGATTGCTAGTATAAAAATCCCCCTAGGATTACGATCTTACATTATGAAGATAATTCGTTTCATATGTTTCCTTTTTTTAGCATGCGCACCCCTTGAAGCTGCGAAGTGGGTCTCCCCTGACTATCGCAATCTCTATGTTCATCTAGAGAGGCAGAAGCGGATTAAGCGAACTGCGTACATGACAGAAAGCGATTACTTTGTGATTATTTTGGTCGATGCGCGTCATTTAGACTATACGGATAATCAGGCGTTTTTCCGCACTTTGGCCAAGCACCCTAGTGATGGCAGTAAAAATGGTGATGTTGGACATGCGTGGGTCTACCTTAGAGGTCTTGAAAAAGGTAAAGTAGAAATTGTTGAAGGAGGACACACAGGAGAGTTTGGCGAGGTACAGCCCAAGTATTTTGAGGGTGTCATGAATGCCATCGAGTATGGCAAGGCTATTCCTGATATGGTGGACATTTGGTGCCCCATGGAGTTTGATCCCAATCCCATCAGTTACCTATGGGAAGTACAAAAAGATGGCCTTTTTCAACAAGGCTCAGGGGGTCACGTCCCTACTTTTGCAGCCAAGATAGGGCTCACAGAAGAACAGTACTGCAAGATAAAAGAATTCATTGCAGCCTACCCCTTCAAAGATTACAGCCTTTCGCAAAACCAATGCGCCTCTTTTGCCGCTCGGATAGCTCACCTTGCCGGCCTGCCCTTAGAAAGCGAAATCAGCATGCGCATAGCACCCTTTGTCACAATAGGTAAGAGAAAACTCACTTTTTGGAATGATCATAAGTATTCCCTCTTTACTTTCTCCACCCCCGATATGCTGGAAAAAAGCCTTATGCAGGCTGTTCTAGAAGGAAAAGCAGAGTATGCCTTGAACTGGTACAACTACCAACACCCCAGATCCTTTAAGGAAAAAATCGCTGGCCTCAAAGAGTCGCTCCTTCGGATGAATGAGAGACTCGAGAGGATGATGGCTCTATAGTCTACCTATTGGACCCCCGGTCACAACGAAAGAAGGAACGACTTGTCAACACTCTACTCGTTGGACCAGTCTACTCTCTGGACCCCCGGTCACAGCGAATGATACATAGACTTGAGTGACATAAAAGTGAAGCTGAACCGCATGTAGATCACACTTTAAGTCTAGCAAAACTTGGGTGACTAAATTTACCCTCAACAACTGAAAAATAAAGAAGATGGGGTTAGGCGACGTAGTAAGAATAACTACGATATGTAACGTCGAAATAGAAAACCTATCCAGCTCAACCCTTACGAAAAAGCTAGGGGACAATCCCCTCACATCTGAAGATGACTTTAGCTTTTGTAGCTTAAAGCTTCTTCAAAAGAAATTGCCCTCTTCGAGGGCAAGACTCGCTCAAACAGTGCAACTGCTTCGCAGTTACACAATTTTTCGCGAGTGTAACCTTGCTCTTGCTTACTAGCATCTTTATTGTGGAAGTTTGTGTATGTATTATGAGCAGTTATTTTCTTGCTTAGCAAGGAAGTCGCTCCGTCATTCGTTGTGACCGGAGGTCCAACGAGTAGACTGTTAGTAATCGTACTTCCACTTAAGCATAAGCTGGCTGTTGGCGCCTTCGTCAACTTCTGCTTGTAGTTTGAGGGACTTGATTAAGTTGGCGGCGACGGCAACGCTAGTGGCTTCAGAGGTCATGCTTTTGTTAACTGATACAAAGAGGCGAGGGGTGACATATTTGCCGACGGTGATAGAGATGTCTTTTTGATCATCATCGTCCGAGACGTTGACGCCGAAGCTATCGATTTTGACGGAATTGCGCAGTTTACCCAAAAAGTTTGCGCTGTCATCTTCGGCGCTAAGTGCGGAGAAGGATTGACTAAGCTGAGAGCCTTGGAGGGCGTCAATTTCTGGGAGGGGTTTATTAAACAGGATGAGAGAAAGAATTTCTTGCTGCGACATGGGGGGGTTGGAGCGGAAAGAGATTGAGGGATTGTTGACAGCTCCTTTAAGCACAATTTCAGCGTTACACTCTTCGAGTTCATGTTCAACGACGACATAGAGAGTGGCCTTTTCGCTGTAATCTCCGTTAAATGTGATATTCCCTTGAGCGAGTTGGAACATTTTTCCGTTAAGGAGTTGTTCACCGGAAATGGCTTCAATCTGTCCAAAAATTTGCGGTGCTGATGTCGTACCTTTGATGGAAGCGTTCCCTTTCCATTCAGAGTTAAGATCACGGCCGGATACGGTTAGTCCTTTGGGAGCACGAAGGTCAACATTTAATGTCATTGGCCAGGTGTCAACTTTCTGTTGGTACAGGGTGGGGGACTCTTCATTGTCTGGTTGGTTGATGTAGGAGACGTCGATATGTTTGATCGAGGGGGAAAGTTGTTTGGGAAGAGTGAAGTCCGCTTTGTCAATGAGAAGTTGGCCTGTTAGGTCGGCATTTTTACTGTTTCCCTTAATCTGGATAGGTCCACTTGCGAGAACAGAGGCGGTGTCGAGATTAAGAAGGGGGGCGCGTCGGGTAGTTAAAGAAAGGTCAAAGGGGAAGTTTTGACGGGGGTCAAGAGTGATTTTTCCTTTAGCTGTTAAGGCAGTATTTCCTGCTGAAGTCGCACTAAAATGTGTCAAAATTGCTTCGGATCCCCGTCCGACGATTTTTGCATTGATATTTTCAAAAACCGTTCCAAAACGAAAGCTCTCAAAGGTGCCGTTTTCTAAAGTCATTTGCCCACTGAGTTGAGGAGAGGCTAACGTGCCATTGACCTCGAGAGAGATGGCTGTCTTTCCGGTGATGTGTGTGGTTTCCGTGTAGATCAGTTGCAGAAGAGAGGTGATTTCAAGAGAAGCTGTAAGCTGTGCTTGCATTGGTTGGTGAGGATTAATTTCTATTTTCGGAGGCAGAAGTTGGCAGTGAAAAGGAAGGCTTCCCGTAAACGAAAGGGGCTGTGGGCTTGCTCCAATAATCGTGCCGACACACTCTAATGTGTCATCTTTGATAGTGGCGCGGCAACTTGCGTTCAGCGGCGGAAATTTAGCAAAGCTTTCATCGTGGATTTTGAGCCGATCTAAATCAACTTGAATTTGTCCTTTAAGAGAGTCGGGCGAACCAAAGAGAAAGGCGTCAATAGATACCGTACTGTCAAATGGGAGAGGGGGCATAAGCGTTTCAAAAAGTTCGCTTGGCAAATCGCGGGCACGGGTGGTGGTATGGACATGGTTTTTGTGGAGATCTAATGTAGAGTAGATGGTTCCACCGGCAAACTGAAGAAAGAGGGGGGAACACTCTGCATTTCGAATCATAACAGGTTCACAGAGGCTAAAAGGGTAGTGATAGTAAGTGCCTTGGCACTCATCGATACTTAGCACAATTGTGTCGGGAGCAGCTCGGAAACGTCCGTCAGAAACAAGATGTGCCCACTCATTGTCGTAGGTGATATGATAAGGCCACAGTTTCCTGCTCGTAGATATTAATGATTGGAGATGTATTGATCCGGCTTGAGGAGATGTTAGTGTGGTAGTTGTAAGAAAGCCATCTTCTTGTTTTTTACAAGAACATACGATTTCACCTGAACCCATTTGGGAGTGAGTGAACTGTATTTTACTTTGCAGGTCAAAGAGAGATCCTACAATACGTCCTGTTAGGTCTGTATTAAGTCCATGAGCTGAAAAGGAAGAGGATTTGATGTTATAATCATTGTCGATCTCGGCGTTTCCATTGAGATGATACTGAGGATTTTGGATGTCGAAATGAAGGGTGCTTTGCTCATCGCAGTGAAGACTTCCCTTAAGAGATGTCGATTTGTGTTGGCAGTTAAAAAACCACGTTTCCTTATTTTTTTGACAAGAGAGGATAACGGGGATTTCGTCGATGCAGAGTTTTGCATCTAGAGAATTTTTTAGAGAATCCCATGCTCCGCTCCCTTCAAGAGATACAGTTGTATTTAAAGCAGCGAGGTGTAACTGCGCAATTCTTAAATTGTCAACTTCTAGCTGGCGCGTTGTTCCTTTGCTGCTTGGTGGAAGTGGAGGTGCGGCAAGGTGCATTTCTTCGATGGAAAGAGAGGAAATCTTAAGTTGACCGGACAGGAGACTATAAAGATTGAGAGAGCACTTCACCTGGGAAAGGGAAACAAGTGTTTCGTCTCCTTTTGTCAGGGCTATTTTTTTTGCGCGGAGATGGCAGGGGAAGCGAAACTTCCAACCTTCCATGCAAAAACTGTATCCTGTTTTTTGTTCCACAGCATGCGAGATATACTCCGTGACACGCTTTTTGAAGGGATCTGTTTGTATCACTACGGCAACGCCTAAGACGAAACTGACAAAAAGAATGGAAAGAGTTAGTAATACTTTTTTCATTAGAATGCCTGCCCGATGCTAAAGTAGAATTGAAAACGGCTATCGATTCCTTTGCGTCGATTGATTGGAAAGGCGATGTCTAAACGGATGGGGCCTACAGGAGTATAGTAGCGGATTCCTGTTCCTAGAGAGTGAAATAGGCGTTGTCCGAACTGAGGAAGGACTTGTCGATACACATTACCCACGTCATAGAAGTAGGCAACTCCAAGTTTTTCAGTGGCCCTCCAACGTAATTCGCAAGAACCGATAAGCATCGAGCGACCCCCGATTGGCTTGTCTTCAGCATTGAGGGGGCTGACAGTCATGTATTTGTAACCGCGCAGGGTGCTTTCGGATCCGGCGTAGAACCGTTCTGATGGAGGAATTTCTTGCCTTGTCGTTCCCAAAATTGTTCCGAGTGTAAGTTTTGCGGCGAAGACGACTCTGGGGTCTTTCCATAGAGACTTGTAATAGGTTCCTGTAAATAAATTTTTTACATACACAAATTTAGGACTAAGGATCTGAGCGGTTGGCTCAATTCTGCTAAAGAAGGAACCCCCGCGTGTGGGATCAAGAAGGTTATTTGTGTTGTTCCATCTCAGGGTTAAAGGTGTTTTAATCAGGTGGAAGCAGCCGTTGCGGTCAGAACCTTTGTTGCGGAGCTCTTTGGCTTTCGCACCATAAGAAATTCCAAGGCATGGAGTGAGACGGTGTTGTAAAATTGCTGATAAGCTGTAAGCTGTTTCCTGGTATCCCTTGGTGACTTCATGAATATAGTCAGCGCGCCAAACTAGATCCTGTTTGGGCAGCCAGATGTCAGGTTGAATGTATTGCACCGATCCTTCTTGCAAACGACCGAGAATATTAGCTTTAAGCCGTAGGGTATCGCCCATTCCACGAATGTTGCGATGCTCCCACTCCACTTGTCCGCCAGGACCCAGCTGGGTGCTGTAGCTTACGCCTGCTCCGATACTGCGGTGCTTCGCTTCAATGAGCGCGATGTGCATGGGGATTTCTCCGCTTTCAGACAATGTCTCCGGATAGCTGATGTTAACAAGACGGAAAAGACGAGTCTCTTCCAAAGCGTTTTGTGTTTCGACGATTTTCATTAAGTCAAAGGGAAGTCCGCGACACCACGCAATTTTTTTACGCAAAAAGGCGTCTTTAACACTGCGATTGCCTTCAAAAATTGAGGGGCCGAACAGGGCGAGGGGTCCTTGATTCACATAAAGAGTGACAGCAATCGATTTGTCAAGTTGATTGGCTACAACATCTCGTTTGGTAATGACGGCATAAGGGTATCCACGCTTCGCGAGCGAAAAGAGCAAACACTCCTCGGCAGCCAGTATCGTTGCGGGGTAGGCCGGCTGATTAAGTCGTATACCTAGAGTACTAAGTTTGATTGATTCGTAGTCAAGAGAAGTTGGTTCTGTTGGGATTATTAAAAAATTTTTTAATGGGTAGACGGACCCTAGGTTAATGTTGATCGTGACAAGGTGGGGTAAGCTATCAAAATCGTACGTAAAAGAAATTTTTGCATTATAATAAGCAGAGTTGTGCAGTACTGTTATCAGACGTTGCAAGTCCGATTCAGCGCGCCTTCGTAAGGCTGCAGCCGTTGTTGGAGAGGTTTCTGCTAATGCCACAAGTTGTGAGGAGGATTTTAACTGTGCAAGTAGGTCAGGATCGTCTAAACCGCAAAATTCAACGCGATAAGGATCAAGGGCAAAACCCTGAGC
>JAJFMB010000333.1 GCA_021772355.1 Chlamydiota bacterium
GATGTACAAATCCAGCAAGCTTCCTCCAAGCATCTGATTTCACACAACAATCCACCTGAACAGACCCCTTCTAACCCAAAAGTTGCAGTAACCATTAGAGGAGGAACACTTAAGGGAGTTGTAAGATTTGAGGGTTGTGAAGGAGAAGTAAAAGTTCTTCCCCATTAAGATTCCATTGCTACCAACTCTTCAGCGGGTAGTAGTGCATCCCATTGACCTGCAAGGCTCGCCATTTCAAGAGCAGCCTTGGCAGCGTAGCGCCCTTTATTTCCGGCATTAAGATCGGCCCGTTCCAGAGCTTGAGCAACAGTATCTGTCGTTAAAACACCAAAGATAACCGGAATATCAGATTCATGGGCGACCTTAGCAATGCCTGCTGAAGCTTCTCCGGCGACAAAGTCATAATGGCTTGTTTCCCCCCGAATGACAGCTCCCAAACAGATGATGGCATCAAACTGCCTGCTGAATGCGAGTTTTTTGGCAAGAAAAGGGATTTCATATGCACCGGGAACTTTAGTCACAGCGATATCATCTTCTGCAACTTGAGCTTGCCGAAGCGCTTGCAGAGCACCTTCTAAAAGGATATTCGTAATTTTTTGGTTAAAGCGGGAAACGATAATTGCTACTCTTTTTCCCTTTCCTTCTACTTGTCCGATGATTTCTCTCATAGGTGATGACCCAATTTTTCTTTTTTAGTTCTGAGGTATTTACGATTGTCGCTACAAATAGGAGAAATCAGAGGTACGCGTTCTACAATCTGTAAGTCGTATCCCTCAAGCCCTCCGTATTTGGCAGGGTTGTTAGTGAGAAGGCGAATAGTATTGAGTCCCAAGTCAGAAAGGATTTGCGCTCCTATACCATATTCTCGAGAGTCTGCAGGAAAACCAAGTTCCACATTAGCTTCCACAGTATCGCGCCCTTGGTCTTGCAAGTCGTAAGCGCGCAATTTATGGGCAAGCCCAATACCACGCCCTTCATGGCCCCGCAGGTAAACCACAACCCCGCGCCCTTCATGTGCGATTTTTTCCATAGCGAGATCTAATTGAGAACCGCAATCACAACGGCGAGAGCCAAAGACATCTCCGGTCAGACATTCAGAATGGACGCGCACAAGCACACTGTTTTGGCCTGCAATATCTCCTTTGACAAGAGCGATGTGATGGATGCCGTCGAGCTTTGATTCATAGACATAAGCAGTAAAATCGCCAAAACGGGTGGGGATCCGCGCCTTAGAGGAGCAGTTTACAAGCTTCTCTCTTCGACGTCGATAGCGCACTAGATCTGCAACTGTAATAAAAGTAATGCCGTGAGTTTCAGCAAACTGAATCAGATCAGCTGTCTTTGCCATGGTTCCGTCAGGCTTGACAAGTTCGCAAATCACTCCGGCAGGGGTGAGGCCGGCCATACGTGCTAAATCAACGGCTGCTTCTGTATGCCCTGAGCGTTTTAACACACCACCCTCGCGATAACGCAAAGGAAAGATATGTCCGGGACGTCGCAGGTCTTCCGGTTTTGAATTAGGGTCGATTAAAGTTTTGATCGTGGCGGCACGGTCAGAAGCGGAGATACCAGTCGTTGTACCTTGCGCAGCATCGACAGAGATAGTAAAAGCTGTTTGATGCGACTCGGTATTATGTGCCACCATTTGCGGCAATCGGAGAGCTTCCAACTGCTCCTCCATCATGGAGATGCAGATGATGCCGCTGGTATGCTGCACCATAAAAGCTATATTTTCCGGTGTAGCAAATTCGGCAGCAATAATCAAATCGCCTTCATTTTCGCGGTCTATATCATCAGCCACAACGACAAACTTGCCTTGTTTCATCTCTTCGAGGGCTTTTTCGATTAACTCATCACTCATAATTTTTCCTGGCATATTTAGCTAAGATGTCCACTTCAATATTCACACTGGACCCTACAATTTTACTTCCGAGTGTTGTCTCTTGCGCGGTGTGAGGAATCATAGCAATTGAGAAGCATTTGGCATCTACTGAGACAACAGTTAAACTCACACCATCCACACAGATCGAACCTTTTTCAACGATGTAGCGGGTTAAATTCTCCGGCAGCGAAAAGAGTATTAGAATAGAACCGTCTGCCATCGTATCGCGCTTTTCAATTTTGCCGACACCATCCACATGTCCTTGAACAAAATGCCCTCCTATCCTTGTGAGGGGGGTTAAAGCACGTTCCAAATTAACTTCTGTTCCTTCTTTTAAATCATTCAAATTGGTGCGTTGCATGGTTTCTTGTACCACATCGACATGAAAATCGACAGGGGAATATTCCACAACGGTTAAACAGCAACCACTAACAGATATAGAGTCGCCTTTTTTTACGTCTTGCAGCACTTTGTTAGCGGTAACCTTTAGACGAGCTCCGGTTTCTTTAGGCGTAATAGAGATAACGGTTCCGATCTCTTCAACCAATCCAGTGAACATTAATATGCCTTTGACGCTGTTAAGACATTCCAAGGAAAGGGCGATGTCGTAGGGGGAGGCGTTGGTTTGTTGTTTTGTGCAAGTTCGCCGGCTGCAAGATCTATAATAGACTTAAGGAGATGGTCAGAGCCTTGCGCGCAGTTCTGGGCGACAAGCGCACTAATCTTAGCTGCAGCTTTATTTTTATCAATCGTCGCTTCGTTTAATTTTCCCTTCATTGGCAACTGCATGACATAGCCATCTTCAAGTTGCTCAACAGCGAAGGCGTAGTTAAGCGCTTCTTTTGTTAGACCAAGAGTCATATGCATCTTATCTTTGACTAAATCCACTTTACCCCACGCCGCTAACGGATAGTGATCCATAAAGAGCATATCAAAACGGTCGACGTCTACAACACCTCTATTCATAGTAAGGTATAGTGGAGTAAACCACACAGCCACATCCTCTTTACCGTCGGTTTCTAAAAGATTGATAAATGCGCGAATCTCTCCTGATTTTTGGAAAAAGACTTTTCCAAAATCCACTTGAGCCTTGGTAATACATGAGTTTTCCCAAGAAGTCATCGCTAACGGCCAGCGAAAACCTTTAGAATCTATGGTAACCTTTAGAGGCTGCTCAGCTCTTGTAACGTTGCGAAAAACAGGGACAAAGTCTGAGAGCACTTTCTTGCCCAGAAGAGGAGTCATCACAAATTCTCCACTTAAGGGAGCGTTAAGTGTCATAATTCCGTCGTTAATACTTAGATCTGCAGTCAACTTTCCGCACTCACCATTCAGACTTACATTTATCGGACCTTCACCGTTTTTCAATTCGGCAGATATTTTTCCACTGACACTGTTTCCAAATAAGGCTTGCAGTTTTTTGGTGTAGTGATTCTTTGGGCAAGTAATTGCAACAATTTTAGGTAAGTTCTGGTGTTTGAGGTCTAAATCAAAATTAAAGTAAGGCGTCTTAAAGAGAGAAGAAACGGTCGCCGTACAAGCGATACTTCCTTGAGCATTGGAAAGGTGGGATTCAAGATAAATAGAGCGGCTTAAAGCATCGCTTGCTAATGTTAAATCAACTTTGGCAAAATCTTGCATTAATCCTGATTCGGTCTCGGAAAAAACGATATCCCGAGCTTTTAGGCTTCCTGATACTTTTGACTTTTCAATCCCTTTTTCATAACCGCTAAGGTGAAGCTGTCCTCGAATTTCTCCCTGATGATTAGACAGTCCGTTGAGCGTAATCGATGTGCCCTTTGACTGCACCACTCCTGATATATTGGCGCTAGCCAGGGGATAGCTATAAAGGCGGGATTGCTGTTTATCAGACTCAATTACACCGGTAAACTGAAGCGATTTATCCTCAAACTTCAAGTCTAATGTCGTGCATGGAAAAGGGCCGATCAAAGAACTTAGTAGTTGTTTGGAATTTAGGGGAAAGTTCGAGAGTTGTACTAAGGGAACTCCGGCAAGTTGCACTTTCAAGTTGGTGTTTTTTCGAATGCTTTCTAAAAACTTTTCCCCTTCATTCGGCTTGTGAATCATCGCATCGAGCTTTATTTGTAAGTGCTGCCCATTTTGATCGGCATCTCCGCGCAATTTCCAAACAGCACATGTAGAATTCTCATGCGCTTCAACTGTTGAAGTAACACCTTTTACACTCACTTCTCCCCAAAAGGGGCTTCCGGTCAAATCGATATCTTGGACATCAAGATTTGCCTGTATAGACATACCCGAAAAATCTATCGCATTAGGATAAGTGTCTTCAAAATCTACAGGCAGGCTCAAACTTTCTATCGTTAAGCATGTTTGTGCGGGATTTGCCAAGCGCAGGAGAGGAGTATTCCGGCTCTTTTTTGCTATACGGTCAAAAAATTCCGGAGTAATGGTAAAGGCAATTTTTCCTGTCTGACTTAAGAGGTATTTACCGTTTTCCAACGAGGCAAACATTTCTGACTCGAAGGTAGGAGAGTTGCCTGTAATATGAAAGAGGCCGTTGTCCTTGTTGAGCTCCTGGTTCACGGATAATGAAAAGCTATCCCCAAAGGCGTCTCGTAAAATCCCTTGCAGTTGTGGTTGGTCCATCGTAAGAACAAGATCAAACAGATCAATGGGGAAATTTCGAATGTTCGCTTCAAACTTTACAGCTGCGTTGCGATCAAACAACCAATGCATCGGTTTACCACTTGAGACCTGGGCATCGATCAGGAACTCTCCCTTTAAATCACCCTGTTCCGTTGTTCCACTCAAGTAGAAAGTAAGGGGCTTTGCAAAGGAATTAGCCTCACATAATAGGTTGACATCACGCAAAATAATGGGTTTTGGCTGCTGAAAATTTCGAGGCCGCTGTTTCTGTTTTAAAGTAATTTTTGCCGTAAAGGGCAAGTGGATGATCACTTTGTCTTTCTTTCGGGAAAATGAGATCGATTTTGTTCCCAAAGCCTGATGGAAGTTAGTGACTTCAGGATACTCTTCGACAACGTTGAGAAACCCACCTTTCAACTCTGTTCTACCGATACTTGGACCCTTTCGTAAAAAATTGATCAGCGGAGTCTGACAAGTGAAGGAATCAAAATAAAGAATAGTTTCACCCTCTAGACTCTTTAAAGATACTTCTTCAAACTTTTGGGTGCCTGTCCAACTTAGTCGTACAGATTTCGCACTTAAGGTGCCGGGGATTTGACTATTGATGAGTTGTAATGTTTGCTCTTTACCCCAGTCGGTAGAAATCAGAGTCGGGACCAGTAAAATAAATCCTACAACTACTATCAGGAAAAGGCCTAAAATGGATCCTAAAACACGAAAAGTTTTATTCATGACTGAAGGGGGCTTTTGCTCTCTCATAAAATCTCCATTTTACACAGAATCTAAGTTTTTAAGTAGGAAATTATCCTTTGAATCGATAATCGAACAATGAAAAGCCTGCAAAGCATGCTCAACTTTGACCATATCCTCACATTTTGCGGCAAAAACGATTTCCTGCTTTGCGTTATTCATAGCATCTAAAACCTTTTGTATCGATATTTGTTGCACATCAATGGCGGGTTGAAAACTCTTTTCACCGAGAGGTGTAACAACTTGCGATAGAATACGCGATTCAATCAGCCGATCCATAATATTTTGAATCACCCTGATAGGGATCTGCAAACGGTGTGTTAGGTGGGAGAGGGTAACCGGAGGCGCTCCTTTACAAAAAGCCTGAATACACAAAAAAGTCATCAACACTGCAACTGTTTCTTTTGATGTTTCCTCACGGGATTGCGAATGAGGGAGGTTGCGCAATTGCACAAAACTCTCTTCTTCGGCGGAATAGCCGAACTCGGCGCCAAACAAAAAGATCAGCCAACTTAAATGGACCCAAATTAAAAAGAGGGGAAGAGCTGCAAAACTCCCATAAATCGCGCCATAACTAGAAGCGCCAATCTGAAAGGTAATATACGCCCACTGCACCACTTGATAAATCGTACCTCCGACGATTCCGGCCAGTATCCCGTAGCGCAAACGCACTTTTGCATTGGGCATCACAATGTACATAAAACTGAACAGAATCCAACTCAAAAAAAAGGTTAAAAATAGGTGAAATGAGAAAGTTAGAGCGGGTCCTAAGGGATGAAAAATTACTGTATTGGCAAATTGACCCAATTGAGTGACAACAAAAACGGCCGCGCTGCTAGAAAACACAAAAAAGAAAGGGC
>JAJFMB010000035.1 GCA_021772355.1 Chlamydiota bacterium
AAATGAAGTCCTGTTGTTGGTTCATCTAAAATATAGAGGGTTTTTCCTGTTGCCGGGCGGACGAGTTCTTTGGCAAGTTTGATCCTTTGCGCCTCTCCACCTGATAGCGTCGTTGAAGATTGCCCGAGCTTGATGTATTCCATTCCCACTTTTTGCAGCGTTTCTAGCTTGTGCTTGATGGAGGGAATATTAGTAAAAAACTGCAGTGCTTCTACCACTTCCATCTCCAGCACATCGTGGATGTTTTTCCCTTTGTAATAGACAGAAAGCGTTTCGTGATCGTACCGTTTTCCTTGACAAAGAGGACAGTCAATCCAGGCATCCTCCATAAAATCCATGTCGATTTTTATTAATCCCATGCCCAAACATTGCGAGCAAGACCCTTCTTTCACATTAAAACTGAATCGTCCGGGTTTATAGCCGCGTGCACGGCTTTCGGGGAGCTGGCAAAATAGATCGCGAATTTCATCGAACAACTTGATATATGTGGAGGGGTTGGAGCGAGGATTGCGACCGATTGGGGATTGATCGATAGCAATAACTTTGTCGATATGTTTAAGGCCTTTGATGCTTTTGACAGGCCCTACAGGGTGTTCTGCGCGATGCAGTTCATTGGCTAAAAAAGGATAGAGAGTGTCGGTGATGAGAGAGGACTTTCCTGATCCTGATACACCTGTTACCGCAATAAAAATTCCCAATGGAAACTTAACTGATAAATTTTTTAAGTTGTGATGCCGCGCACCAGTTACCGTGAGTGCCTCTTTTGTGGGCTTACGCCGTTTTGAGGGCACTGGAATTGTAAGCTTTCCTGTTAAGTAAGCAGATGTTAAAGAGCGTTCGCACTGAATCAAATCGGCAAGCGTGCCGTTGACGACAACTTCTCCGCCTCGAGATCCCGGGCCGGGTCCAAAGTCGACAATGCGATCAGCTTCCCAAATTGTGTCTTCATCGTGCTCAACAACGATCACGGTGTTGCCCATGTTTCGAAGGTGCTTTAGGGTGTCGATGAGTTTGCGGTTGTCGCGTGGATGTAGGCCGATTGAGGGCTCATCGAGAATGTAAGTGATGCCGACAAGTCCGCATCCTATTTGTGAGGCGAGACGCACCCTTTGCGATTCTCCTCCAGATAATGTTGGAGCGGTTCGGTCCAAAGTTAAATAATGCAGACCAACTTCAATTAAAAAACGGAAGCGCATCCGTATTTCTTTAAGAAGTTCATCTGCGATGATTAAGTCTTGCTCATTGAGCTGTACATTTTCAAAAAAACGGAGACATTCGCCAATATTCATTCCCATTAACTCGGCTATCCGTTTGCCGGCAAATAATGTTGCAGCAGGATAGGGCTTTAATCGTTCGCCATGGCATTCCGGACAGGTTTGCTCTGTCATGAGCTGTTGCATTTTCTTGCGATAACCCTCGCTTTTTGCATCGGCATAACGCGTATGCGCTTCGTGAAGCACCCCCTGCCAACGCACTCGATCTGTCCAGCGATATCCTGTGACGGGGTGGACAAACTGCATTGGCGTCCATTTTTTTTCTGTGCCATAAAGAAAAACGTGTTTTGCTTTTTCTGATAGCTTTTTCCAGGGTGTTGTCACTTTGAAATCGTAAAGGCGTGCCAAGTTATCGTAGATGTTGCCAAAGCGAACGGTTTGATAGGAGCTGCCAACAGAGCAGCAGTCCTTGGCAATGCTTAAGTTCTGGTCGATAACTTTATCAAGGTCAAACTCCTGAATTTTTCCCATCCCTTGGCAGCGCGTGCACATCCCTGATGGGCTGTTGAAGGAGAAGTCGTGCGGAGCAAGCGAGGAGTAGGAGAGTCCTGACTTTGGTGAATAGGCATGCATAGAAAATAGAGTTTCTTCTTGTGCGTCCACTTCATAGACGCTGCACACTCCTTCACCAAAATTGAGAGCGCTTGTGATCGCTTCGGCAATGCGGGATTTGTGCTCTTCATCTACAACGAGTCTGTCAATGACGACATCTACATCGTGAGAGACGTTCTTATCTAAGGAAACTTCATCATTTAGATTGATGATTGTGCCGTCCAAACGCACACGCATAAACCCTTTGCGCAGTAAATCTTGAAAGTCTTCTTTAAATTCACCTTTTTTCTCTCGAGCATAGGGGGCAAGAATGATGAGGCGCGTTTTATTTGGCATGCTTTGGACATGCTTGATAATGCGCTCTCTACTTTGCGGAAGAACAGGTTCGCCACTTACTGGACAGTGCGGCACTCCGACGCGCGCATAGAGGACGCGCATGTAGTCGTAAATTTCTGTCATTGTTCCAACGGTGGAGCGCGGGTTGCGGCCGGCAGTTTTCTGCTCAATCGAAATCGTCGGCGAAATCCCTGAGGCATGTTCAAGTTCGGGCCTTGCCATTTCCGAGAGTTGCCGCCTTGCAAACGTCGGTAAGGATTCTACGTAACGTCTCTGCCCTTCGACAAAGAGCGTATCAAAAGCAAATGACGATTTGCCTGAACCGGAAACCCCCGTAAGGACAATGAGCTCATTTGTCTCGAGCGTGACATCGATCGATTTTAAATTGTGAACTTTAACTTTTTTTAACTGAATAGGCATTTAGGCAATGATCGCATTTTATTATTGTAACGATCATACGCTGAAATGCTAAAACGTTCAAGAGAGGTCTTATAATTGGACAGTATAAAAAAACTATTTTCAAAAGTTGGGGATTATTGTATCATATTACCTACGTTCAAGGGTTTATAATGAAAGGAAAGCTAAATGCTTTTGCGGCTATGATCTTTATTGTAGCTGCTTCAAATTATTTTGTTCAATTTCCCATCAACGACTGGTTGACCTGGGGGGCATTTGCCTATCCCGTATCTTTTTTGGTAACGGAGCTAAGTGTTCGCTTCTATGGAGCAAGAACGTCTCGACGCATTGTTTATGCAGGCTTTATCACAGGCGTGCTTCTTTCCTTATATCTCACCACAGTTAAAATTGCCGTAGCTTCCGGAACAGCATTTTTAGTTGCCCAGCTGCTAGATATCTATATTTTTAGCCGATTAAGAGCCGTCTCCCTTGAGCGATCTCTTTGGTGGTTTGCTCCCTTGTTCTCCTCTACTGCGGCCTCGATTGTTGATGCGGTAATATTTTGGAATTTGGCCTTTTACGGCGAAAATGTTCCTTTATTGACATTGGCCATTGGAGATACTGCTATCAAGATTTTAGTTGATTTCTCGATGCTGACGCCATTTCGCTTTGCGACCAAGCGACTTACGGTTTAACCCCTAATTGTGCCCTAATCTTGTCTGACGATCTTTTTAGGAGATTTAGATATGAAGAGGCGTGACGAAGCTAAAACTCTTTAGAATTGGCCTCAGATTAAGTCACAATTCCGGGTCTAACATATTCCTCCACATGTTTATTTTTTTTTGAGAAAAAAATATACTACATAGTCAGGCATCTCTAGAAAATAACGATCTTTTTCATCTTTTTCGTCGAACATGTCAAAAGACATGCTCTCCTCAAAATCTAAAAAATCTTGTTTTTTTCTAGAGCGACAGACTATGGATTAGGGTCGCAATCAGGGGTTTAATTTCTCATTTTTTGTAATTTTTCGATTTGCTGTTCTCTTCCGGTTTGCTGAAGCGGATCCTTTCGATAATAAGATAATAAGGGGGAAGGCGCGCGGGGCGGAGTAGGACGCCATCGATCGTGGCGAGTTGTCCTTGAGCCTCTGCTTCGACAAGCTTTTCTCTTGTATCAGCAGAAAGCTCTCTATTTTGAGGAGTGAACCGCGTGACCTGCTCAGTCATGCTGGGAGTCAAAGGGCTGATCAACACAAAAGAGGAGCCATCTCCCGAAGAGACTAAGGTGGCGCCGCTTCTATTAGAGACGATTTTACCTTTAACAGAGAGCTTAAGCTGCTCCATGGTAAGACCTACCATCCGAAGGGCATTGCTGATGCTAATTAAATCGAATGGAACATTCGGCTTCCAGTTAATGATAGCAAAACCGCCGGGCTGGTTAATTGAAAAATCTTGGATGCCGCCGACGCGATCCAATTGCTTTTCCAGAGATCTAGCGCACGATTCCCAACAGGTTTCAGCTCTCCAGCTCACTTCAAGAGTTTGGATCTCTCCTGTTAGTGGGGCAACGCTGATAAGAATTAGGAAAATTATCAATTTTTTCATATGATTGCTTCTATATAACATTTTGAAGTTTTGATTAAGTCCTTTTTTGGTTAGTTTAGAGCTATGGGTAAAAGAACACGCACAAAAATCATTTGCACGATCGGTCCTGCGGTTAGCTCCTATGAGAAAATTGTGGAGTTGATCCGGGCGGGAATGAACGTGGCTCGTTTGAACTTCAGTCATGGGTCTCACGAAGAGCACCTTCTTGTTATCAACCACTTAAAGAAAGCCCGAAAGGAATTAGGTTGTCCTTTAGCGATTATGTTGGATACAAAGGGACCGGAAATGCGCATCGGCAAACTAAGCGATGGTCAGATCCTTCTGGAAAGCGGTAAGCGGTGGAGATTGGTGAAAGAGGAGCTTTTGGGTGACCATGAAAAAGCCACGCTAAAACCCCCGCAAGTACTAAAGCAATTAACAGAGGGAACACGTGTCTTATTTAACGACGGCTTGATTTCCTCTCATGTGATTGCAGTAGATGATCAGGGGGTTGAACTTAAGATCGAGCATGGCGGGGTGTTAAAGTCCGGAAAAGGGGTTAATATTCCCAATGTGAATTTGGATCTACCTGCTGTAACAGATAAAGATATTGCAGATATTTGCTTTGGGTGCGAGCAGGATGTTGATATTGTTGCCGCCTCCTTCGTTCGATCACCGGACCACGTTCTTGAAATTAAAAAGATCCTTTCTCAAGAAGGGAAGCGAGATATTCACGTCGTCGCAAAAATTGAAAATCACGAAGGACTTCAAAATTTTGAAAGTATTGTGCAAGTTGCTGACGGTATAATGATTGCACGAGGGGATTTGGGCGTTGAAGTGCCTCTGCAGGAGGTTCCACGATTGCAAAAAATGATGATTCGCAAATGCTACTTGGCCGGGAAACCTTCGGTTACAGCGACGCAAATGCTAGAATCGATGATCCATACTGCCCGTCCTACTCGGGCAGAAGCGTCAGATGTTGCAAATGCAATTTATGATAGCACTTCAGCTGTTATGTTATCGGGAGAAACTGCGGTAGGGGAGTATCCTATAAAAACTGTAGAAGTGATGAAGCAGATTATAGAAGAAGCAGAGTCTGATTTTAATTACATCACTTTCTTCGATGTGCACGTTCCTTTAACCTATCACGATGTTCCCTCAGCAGTGACTCTGGCGACTGTCAAGACGGCCTACAGCTCTCGAGCTAAGGCAATCTTTGTCTTTACAAGTAAAGGGTTTACGGCTCGATTAGTCTCGCGGTTACGACCCGAAATGCCAATCATCGCCGTGACACCCAATTTAAAAAGTTATAACCAAATGGCTTTTAACTGGGGTGTCATTCCCGTTATAGGAAAAGAATGCAGTAATGTTGAAGAAGCATTTCAGGAGTTGAGCAAATACGCACTCAAAGAAAAGCTTGTGACCGATGGAGATCTTGTTGTTGTGACGGCCGGGTCTCCCTTTGGTATTGCTGGTACGACGAATATGATGATTGTCGAGAGCATTGGAAATGTTCTTATCCGCGGCTATGAGGGATATGGAATCAAAATAGAAGGTAAAATTACTCATCTTCTATCATTTGATGCTAAGTCTCCTGAAGAGGTGAGAAATCGGTTGATTGTCATCACGAAATGTGATGAGAGCTATCTTCCTTACTTGCGCGAGGCTGCCGGATTTATTTTGCAAAATCATATCGACGATACTAGTTCTGAGAAGTATGCCCTTCAGGCTGCCAAAGAATTAGGTAAATCGACTCTTGTGCGTGCAGATGCTGCACTACGTATTCTCAAAGAGGGTCATATCGTCACCTTAGAGCCTGTAAGAGCTCTTGTCTATAAAAGTTCTGCTAACTAGAACTGCATAGCGTTAAGGCCGCAAGGGCAGCTGTGTCTGTGCGTAGGATATTGTGATGGAGTAGAACACCGTGAGCACCCTGTTTTTCAAGCCAATTAGTTTCTTGGCTACTAAAACCCCTTTCCGGACCAATAAAAAAAAGAGTGTTTTTAGTTCTTGGAGCATCTTTTAAATATTTTGAGAAGGGCGGCGCGTTTTCAGAAAGATCTCCAAAATATGCCTCTGTATTCTCTATCGAAATGGAGGATAGAGAAGGAAAAATTTGTATTTTTGGTAAGTAAAGGCGTCCACACTGCTTGAGTGCAGAGACGGCAATAGTGTGCATTCTTTCTTGTTGCTGGGAGGTGAACTTGCGTCGTTCACTATGCTCTGATGCAAAAAGCCAAAGTTCAGACATTCCAAGTTCAGTGCCTTTTTCGATAATGAAATCGAGTCGATTAAGACGGGGAATGGCTTGAGCTAAAATGAGACGGGGTTGAGGTTCTTCTTCTTTATGTCGAGTGAGAATACGTAGGTGGGCTTCTTTCTTGGCGATGGCAGTGACTTCTGCCGTAGCAAAGATCCCTTCACCATTGACGACTTCGACAGTTTCCTTTTCATGAATCCGCATCACTTGCACCATGTGACGAAACTCTTGGTCTCTTATAGAAATGGTAGTGTCTTGAGGTAGGGGGCCTGAAAAAAAGAAGCGGTTTTGCGGCATTTATTTGTCCACTTTCACTTTCACATGATGGTTGTCGAGAAGGCTCTCCAAATTAAATTTAGTATCAGGAGATGTGTAAAGCACTAGTTTTTGCATATAATCACGGAAACGTGCGCGTAATAATGTTTCATTGCGTTTTGAGGGGGGCAGAGCATCACTTTTCTCTTTGGCCAAGTTAGCCAGCCAATACGCAACGTAGGTGTCTTCAAGTTTGTTCGGATCGATGATCTGCAGGCTCCACTGTAGAATTTGCCTTTCTTCTTTAGGAGCTGCAACGATTGCAATTTCGATGTGATCGCGAATAAGATCCAAGAACAATTTACTAACGTTGCGAGCATAGAGAGGAGTGGTTAAGTAAGAGAGGTTTTCTTGTGTTTCAATATCATCATTGATCGCAATGGGATAGGTTTGGGGGTTAATCGTTTCAATATGATTTAAAGGATAAAATACGCGGATGGGGACATTTCTTTCTAATTCCAGAAGCTCTTCTCTTAAAAAGTCGAGACGTAAATTTTCGGCTTCAGGATCATTAAAATCTTTAGTGATTGGATTTTTATAGTAGGGGATTGTGACGCTTTTCCATTTATTGGGGATGGAGAAGGCGATTTCATCATTGTGTGAGGAGGTTTGAGACTTTTGAAGTTTATCAAGATCGAATTTTGATATGTCGTTTAGGTTAATCGAGGCCTCAATTCCTTCTGCCTTTAGCTCGCGCACCTCTTTGTCCGGACCTGTTACGGTCTGCATTAACATCTCAGGCCAGATATCGAGAAACTCATAACCCGGCGGCGCTTCACCGACTGTAGTGATGTGGATAGGGATTTTTTCGGTAACGAGTTTACCCAATCGTAAGATGTATTCGTTATGGTCGACATAGGTGATATGATTGGCGAGATTGATAGAGGGATTTAGACTGATTAGATTTTTTTTAGTTAAGTGTAAAACCCACTCATTGTGATGGATTTCGGTGGCGTGCAGCTGAACTTCAAGGTCGCCGGGCTCTAAACTTTCCACCACATCCTTAGTTCCCGTTAATGTCAAAGTGATCCTTTTCCCCAGAGTGCCGTTTGAGAGAAGACCAATGGCTGTCTTTCCAGGAGGCAAATTTATAATTCGGATGGGTATGTGAGGAATCGTCTTTGTTTCGATAATGGAGTGATTAACAAAAAGCCAAATGATCAGAGCCATCAAAAGCGCTGCACATTTACGTTGCCAATTGTGAGTGAAGATTTTTGTGATTAAGCTGGCCATTGTTTCATCTCTTCAAGTGTTTTCAGGCCTTTATTCGCTTTGGTTATCTTTGGAGGATTAAAAATACTGCGGATGATCCCTTTAAAGCGATCAATTTTGACGCCGCGTGTCATCATCCCTTCCCGCGCGATGGACACTTTACCGTTTTCTTCGGAGACAACAATGATTAAAGCGTCTGTGGCTTGGCTAATACCAAGACCTGCGCGATGACGCGTGCCCATAGAGCGGTGAATTTGGGTATTATCATCAGCTAATGGCAAGATTGTCGCTGCTGCAATAATGGAATTTCCGCGAATAATCACAGCTCCGTCATGCAAAGGAGAGGTCGTATTAAAGATAGTTTCTAATAGTTCCGGTGAAAACCTCGCGTTTAATCTTACAGCTTTTTGGGCATATTCCTCAAGAGTGTCCTGATTTTCTAAAAGGATAATCGCTCCAATTCGCTTTGATGCTAAACGATAGACGCACTGTGTAATATTATCGAGGAAGTGGTCAAATTCTGTAACCTCTCGGAATTTTTTACCTCGTACACTCAGTCTTGAGAGCGTAAGTCTCAGTTCAGGTTGGAAGATAATCAAAAGCGCAATCACAGCAACATTGACAAAGTATAGCATTAATTTTTGAATAACAGGCAGATGAAACCACGTGGAAAATGCGAATAGAGCAAGAAAAGCTAAAAGCCCGAAAATAAGATCCATTGCCCTTGTATTCCAAAAAAAGGACATGATCCAATACAGCATGATGGCGATGATGATCACCTCTATGCCAGGTATAAATAATTCAAATAATTTTGCCAGCATCTAATATCGTCAATATTTCTTTATGCTCTTTAATGTCATGAACTCGTAGTATACTCACACCGTTTTTCAAGGCAATGGTATTCATTGCTAAAGTGGCGGAAAGTACCTCTTTCGCTGTTTTTTTTACTGTTTTAAACAGAAACGATTTTCTCGAAAGTCCGATCAAAAGCGGTAAATTGAAAACTTTTAACAGATTAAGGTGATCGATGATAGTAAAATTATCCTCAACTGTTTTTCCAAAGCCGATCCCGGGATCCAAAATCATCTGTTCTTCTCGTACGCCTAGCTTGATAAGGGCATTAATTCTTTCTTCAAACCATTTTAGCAAAGAAGGGATAACACCATCGGGATAATGCGGTTGATCTTGCATAGTCTGGGGTTTTCCAAGCATGTGCATAATGCATACCTTAATTCCTGTCGAAGCTGCAAGCTCTCCCATTGCGGGGTGAGTGAAGCCTGTAACGTCGTTGATCATAGTTGCACCAGCCTCAATTGCACGCTGCGCCACTAGAGGCTTCATTGTGTCTATAGAAAGTGGGGTTTCAGTTTTTTTTATTAATTCCGAGATGACAGGAATCACTCTTTGCAACTCTTCTTCTTCTGAAACCGGATTTGCATAAGGACGTGTCGATTCTCCACCGATATCGATAATATCGGCACCCTCATTTACCATGCATACGCCCCTTTCAACAGCCTTTTCCAAAGTGGAGTATCTCTCGTAGTACGAATCGGGAGTTACGTTTAAAATGCCCATCAATAATTTACTGCTCATAGGTGGTAAGTGTATCAAATGATTCCCTTGCGACACAATATTTTTGTTTTTAGAAATTAAGTAATTTCTTAAGGTAGTATTTTTTCGTTGACGAGGAGACCTTATGGATGTCGAGATTCTAGCTAGAGTACAATTTGCACTCACGATCATGTTCCACTATATTTATCCCCCTTTAAGTATTGGTATCGGTCTTATTCTTGTGATAATGGAGGGCTTTTTTCTTAAGACAAAAGACCTGAAGTACAAAGAAATGGCTAAGTTTTGGACCAAAGTGTTCGCTCTTACTTTTGCCGTAGGTGTGGCAACAGGGATTGTAATGGAATTCGAATTTGGAACTAACTGGGCTACCTACTCACGTTATGTGGGGGATGTTTTCGGAAGTGCCCTGGCTGCAGAAGGAATTTTTGCTTTCTTCTTGGAATCCGGGTTCTTAGCACTGCTACTCTTCGGTTGGGATCGCCTCGGTCCAAAGATGCACTTCTTTTCCACTCTTATGGTTTGTTTAGGCGCGCATTTCAGTGCTGTATGGATCGTTGTGGCCAATTCTTGGATGCAAACACCTGCGGGCTTTCACGTCGTAGGGGAGGGGCTTGCTGCCCGTGCCGAAATCACCTCCTTTTGGGCAATGGTTTTCAATCCCTCTTCTGTGGAGAGATTATGCCACGTTATCATTGGTACATGGCTTGCCGGCGCGTTTCTTGTGATCAGCGTATCGGCATATTATCTCTTGAAAAAGCGTCATATAGATTTTGCTAAGTCTTCGCTAAAAATTAGTTTAATTGTCGCCGCTGTCGCTGTGATCCTCCAAGGGTTAGCAGGTGATGCGGCTGGACGTACAATAGCAGAACACCAACCTATGAAATTGGCAGCGCTTGAGGGAGTTTTTAAGGACGTTAAAGGAGCTCCTTTCACTATTTGGGGTATTGTGAATACCAAAGAACAGAGAGTTGATTACGCCATTCAGATCCCGTACCTACTTAGCTTTTTGGCATATCGCGACTTTGATGCAACAGTACAGGGCTTGGATACTATTCCCAAGCAAGACTGGCCGCAAGTCGCACCTCTTTTTCAGCTCTACCGTATTATGGTGGGGATGTGGCTCGTGATGTTTGGGCTTGCCTTCACCTCTCTTTTCCTTTGGTGGCGCGGTAAACTGTTTGAGTGTAAATGGATGCTCAGATTACT
>JAJFMB010000036.1 GCA_021772355.1 Chlamydiota bacterium
GCTTTGTCGGATGGTGTTGTCAATTTCCGCAAAGGGAATAAAACTGTCGTTTCTGTAACATCCGGTTCTTGATTTTCTTACGCCCCCTTCCCAGACAGTGATTTCTGTTGAAATTCTATAGGGAAATGGCACGTATACGGAAAATTCAAGGCAGCCGAAGTTGACAGCCCATTGCTGGGTTATCAAGGTAGGCGAGTAATGTTGTTACCGATATGTGTGATTTAACTAAGAAGAATTGACAGAGATTAAAGTAAAAATATGTTTATCGATCGAGTAAAAGTACGCCTTGAGGCGGGTAAAGGGGGTAACGGCGTTGTCGCTTGGCGACGTGAGAAGTATATCCCAAAAGGTGGTCCTTGCGGCGGAAACGGCGGCAAGGGTGGATCCGTCATAATCGTGGCTGATGAACAAATCTATTCATTAGATTGGTATCGGCACAAACGCGTACTCAAAGCTGATAAAGGTAAAGATGGCGGAACGAATCTCCGTCAGGGAGGCAAGGGAAAGGACTTAGAACTCAAAGTTCCTTGCGGGACCCTGATTAAAGATAAGGAAACCGGTGAAGTTCTTCATGACTTGACTGAATCCGGCCAACGCGTTGTGCTATGTCAAGGGGGACGTGGAGGTATTGGAAACAATCACTTCAAAACGCCCACCCGTCAGGCTCCCAACTTTGCCACACCGGGTAAAGAGGGTGAATCCTCTGAAATTGAATTAGAATTAAAGCTTATCGCCGATGTCGGCCTAGTTGGCTATCCCAATGCGGGGAAATCGACACTTCTTTCTGCTCTTGCTGATGTCAAAGTCAAAACAGGGGCGTATCCTTTCACAACACTGCATCCCAATCTGGGCTTCATTCAATACCAAGATTTTCATCGCGTTTATCTAGCAGATATCCCTGGAATTATTGAAGGGGCGCACGATAACAAAGGACTGGGCTTAGAGTTCTTAAGACATATCGAACGCACACGCCTGCTTATTTTCGTGCTCGATGCTTCTGGTATTGATGGCCGCACACCTGCCGATGATTACCGTGTTCTTCGCGAAGAGCTGGCTAAGTACGATACAGAGCTTTTGCAAAAGCCCTACTTTGTCGTTCTGAACAAGACTGATGCTGAAGAGTCTAAAGATCACATTGAAGATTTCACACGTCACTTTCCAGAAGAGAACCCTTTTCAAACATGCGCTGAGCTAGGTGAAGGCGTACAGCCTATCCGTGATCAATTAAAGTCTTTTAGTTTAGATGACGAAAATTCTCAATCTGTTGTCGGATACTAGAGTTGAGTCTTTATAGGTCATTGATATGATCGATCAAAGTGCGTAGAAGACCAAAATCTCTTCTAGTATAGTGAAAAACCAAACGGGGGAGTTTGAGGTGTTCATCTTCACCCTTCAATGGCTCGCTCATCTTCATTTCTCCAGACATTAAAAGTGCTGCGAATTTCTTATTTAGTGAAGAGACTTGTGTGTCCGTAAGAGGATTGAGCAGTCTAATCACAAACATGTCTCCCACATAACGACTTGAATGGTACCGTTTATAAAAATGTCGGATGTGGTCGGCAGCTTCTTGGGCTGATGTCGTGATCTTATAAAGATACTGATCTTCCGGAGAGATCATCCCTTTAGCTAAGAGATGCTCATTGATGTAGTGCTCCCATCCTCTCCAGTAGGAGCCTCCTTTATGTTCGAGAAGAACAACAGGAATAATGTCTGCCTTGCCTGTTTGGATAAGTGTGAGAGCTTCGAAGAGTTCATCCATAGTACCCACTCCACCAGGAAGGGCGGCGACGGCGTCTGATTGACTCAAAAACATCAGTTTGCGGGTAAAAAAATAGCGGAAAAGAATGTGTTTTGGATCCTCCTCGATCACTTTATTGATGGGAATTTCAAAAGGGAGACGAATAGAGAGACCAAAGCTTCCTTTCCGTTTAGAGCCCTCCAGACCAGCTTTCATTATGCCGTTTGAGGCGCCTGTGATGCACATCCATTCATTTGCTGCCATGATTTCACTTAGCTCTTTGGCAACGAGGTAATCGGGATGATCTTCTTGGGTACGGGCAGAGCCGAAAATGCTAATGCGCCGTGAGTGGGGATACTGGTTAAAGACATTAAACGCATAACGCATCTCTTTGAGAGCGCGGGTCAACAACTTGAGTTGTCCGGTATCATGCTCTTCTGTAAGAAGTCGTAGTCCCGTTTGCATGAATTGCCTGATTAAATTTCCTTCATATGAAGAGGGATCGCCTCCGCAATGGGCAATCAGTGCATCGATCTGTTTTACAGATTGGGGATCAAACGGAGTCTTCATCTATGGCGTCATGCGGTCTTTTTTTTTTATCCTATCGATGACGGCATTTAATGTGAAGAGTTCCCCTGGGTTGATCGTATATTCTTTGGTCAGTTCCTCTAGGTTTGTAATACCCTTTCCATTCAATTCCTTCCAATTGTCTGCTAAGTTCTCTTGATGGAAATAGAAATCGAGGGCTGTTAAATAATGCAGTGCTTTTGCAAGTTTGATCATTTCCAAGGTGGTGAGGTTCTCTTCCTTGTAAAACAAACGTGTAATTTCCTGGAAACCTTCCACACGCAGTTTATGTTCTTCATCACATTTCTTTAATCGTTCTGCATGATCAGCTTCAAGTCTCGCTTGCTGTTGCTGTAGCGCATTATTTTCCGGATCAGATTCGGTAAATCGGAACATAAGATCAGTACCATCATGGTCTGCGATAAATTCTTGTGATTGAAGTTGTGCAGCAGTAAATGCATCTGAATCCTCGCGATATTGTTTGTTAATACGTGCCACATCTTGATCATAAATATTTTGCAATTGGGCGGAATGCGCGCGAAACATAAGGATAATTTGAGGTGAGATGAGTTTTCGTAGTTCTTGAGAAATGTTAGCATCTGTCTGCGGAGGTAAGCGACTCTCTAATTCCTTCAGCAGATCGCGCATATGTGCAGAGGCAAAAGGGATGGCCGCTGAAAAGAGCTTCTCAAACTTTTTTTGCAATGTAACCTTGGCTCTTAATTTATCGTCTTCACCGGAATGTTCAGCCAAATCCTCAGAGGTAGGTGTCATGTGGCTTTTTAGTTTTCCTACGAGGGAGTCTAGGGAGTCATTGGCTTTGGGTGTAATACCTAAATGAGCAAGCCCTGCATTAGTTGTTAAGCCGTATGCCGGGAAATCGGCGTAATTCTTAAGCCCTAAGTGAGGGAGGTTCTCTGCAGTAATTTTATAAATTATTTCATCCTCCGGCTCAGGGCTTTTAGAGCGTTCAACCTCATAGGACCTAGGATTAAAATAGTTGTCGCCTGCGAGGTCTTCGCACTGTTGTATTTGGTTTTTAAGAACAGTGGCACAATCATTAAGCACAGAAGTTTGGGCGTCTTTTTCTGTTGAAGGGGGAAGCTGACTGAGAACCCTTCTCATTCGACTTATTTTGTCTGAAACTTCCCGTTGTAGTGTTAGTAGTGCGGTGTGGCCAGTTGCGACGGGATTGTAGATTTCAGGTTTGACGGGAGAGTTATTTTCTTGGGAATATTTCTTCAGTGCTCTGAGGTGTCCCTGATACTCTTTGTAGCACTCTTTTATCTTTTTTTTGAGGCTGAGTATTACGATAGAAAGAGAGCGGCTGTATGTTTGCATGGCCTCTTGTGGTAGACATTGATAGTAATTCCCAAAAAGGTTGTCGGTTTTTTTGATAAACTCTTCCGAAAGTTGTTTAGGCACCACTGTGGCAATCGTCTGTATTTGTTCTTCAGATAAGTGTTCAATAATTTTGTAAAGTTTACCTCTTAACTCACCATTTAAGAATGCCATGGCAATCACCAAAGAGGGAATAGCGTGAAGATCGTCTTTGTATCCCACTAAGAAATCTCTGGAGTCTTCATTATTCGCAGCCTGTACCACGTTTTCAATAATGGAAGTTATTGGAATGTTGGCAGGCTCACCACCTTCTCTAGGAACTGCAATTGTTGAGATAGAAGTAAGGTAATTGGCGAGAGGTAGGTTTTTAGAAAGAATAGATATGTAATTTCTTCGTCCTTCGGGATCTTTGGGAAAAACAAAACGGATAAAATCTGTGCGGGTAGTCGGGTCAAGATTTAAAAAGAAGGTTTGTGAGGGCTGCTCCGGTAGAGAGGGAAGAATGGTGCATGCTGCGGGAGATTCATACTTTGTGATGTCACGAATAAAATCAGCAAATTGAGTGGCAGGTAGTGCGCTAAGAAAATGAGCTGCTCCTCCGGGAAAGCAAGCGAGGTGCTCGAATAGAACCACTTTTTTGGGTTTTTCTTGACTTTGCTGAGAACCTCCAGGAAGTGCTTGAAGTAATATTCTAAAAAAATCAACACGAGTAGACCCGGCGACAAGTGCTTGCTGGGAGGGTGGCAGATCAGGAAACATTGTACGTATGTCGTTCCCTCTCAATTTCCATATGAGTTGCTGGCATACGGAAGGAATGCATGGATAGGGGAATTGGAGGTGAGATGCCGTTGACTCAATGAATATTTTTTGGACAGAGGGGAATTTCTGATGGATGGCGGTTGCGTACACATCAGCGTGCTGAAAAATCAAAAGCATATCTTTCGCTAATCCGGAAATATTGGCTGCAAAAGCGGAAACGTGCGCTTCAATAAACTGTTGTCGTTGTTCCGGGGTAAAGCTATCTAAAAGATGGGCGATGTACAGCTGTTTATTGTGTATGCTCCACTCTTGTTTGTGTACCTCGGTGAAGCATTGCGCAAATTTTTGGATACTACTATGTTGATAAGTGGAATAGGCTTGATTGATAGCCTTTCGTCTCGCACCTTCATTTTTGATATTATAAAAAACATAAAGGAATTTAAAGGGGTCTGTTCTTAAGTGTTGGCTCATGGCAATGGGGTAAATCCAACTCTCCGAGAGCGCTTCTAATACGACTGCTTTTTCGTCGAAGGTGCGCTCTTCTTTATTAGCAATGTCAAATAGCAGGTTTCCATAAGTTGCTAGGTTATTTCCTTGAGTCAAATAATAAGTTTCACATGCATTGCGGATTTGCGCTGGATCTTTACTGAACAGCGCATCAATGTCAAATGATTGAGGTGTTGGGGTTGCTGGTTGAAAGCCGGAAGAGCCAACTGGTGGTGCGCCCATGGAAGATCCTTTTTTTAGGTAAAACCTTGAAAACAAGAGCAAAATATAGCAAATTGTCTTGATTCTGTAAATTATGAAGAATCTTTAAAGAATTTGCTTTTTTTACCAATTTGTGATATAATTTTTTCAAATATGGTTAATAATAAATAGAAAAAGCAAGCTCCTAGTGCGAAGAATTCAACTCTTAATATGATAACAAAAGCGCGTAGTGATGAAAAAAGCGATAGTGGAAGCCGTAACGGACTGTGTAAATGCTTTAGAACAGCTTAAAACCCCCCAGAACGTGGCCTTTATTGAAAAGATGGCCTTAATGATGGCAGAGGGTTTTGCCTGTGGGAATAAGATAATTGTTGCCGGCAATGGGGGAAGCTTATGTGATGCAGCTCATTTTGCTGAGGAACTCACCGGATATTTCCGTTCCGAAAGGATGGCTCTTCCGGCAATAGCCCTTGCAGATCCCGGTCATTTGACCTGTACTGCAAATGACAAGGGTTTTGAGTGGGTCTTTGCAAGGGGGGTGGAAGCGTATGGAAAGCCGAAGGATTTATTTGTCGGACTGACGACGAGCGGTAACTCGCCTAACTTGATTAGGGCTTTTGAAACAGCTAAAGAGCGGGGACTTAAAACAATTGCTTTTCTAGGTAAAGGCGGCGGCAAGTTAAAAGGGGTTGCTGATTTGGAGTTGATCATAGAGAATTTTACAACCTCGGACAGGATCCAGGAAGCTCATATGGCAGCTATTCATATCGTCATTGAGATGATGGAGGCTGAAATGATGGCCAAAACAACGATAGGATTAAACTAAAGAGATGTTCAGAAAACTGGAAGTCAATTATGCAGCATGGATTCGGAAAGAGCCTGAGGGTTTCTTTGCGGGTATCGCTAAGCTGTGGCTTCGTTTTATTAGTTGGCATTTCAAAATGGTCGTATCGGCGCGTAATTGGCTCTTTGATTACGGATGGCTTAAGCAATATGCACCTC
>JAJFMB010000037.1 GCA_021772355.1 Chlamydiota bacterium
AAGCTGATTATGACGCTCGCTGGAACGGTCCATGGGTAGGTTTTGATGCCTATTACCATTACGATTGCAGTTGGACACTTTTCTGTAACTTTGAGTACCATTATGCACGTCATACAGGAAATGGAACTGTTAATACGATTGATGAAATTCTAGCAGGTCAAATTGCTGAAGAAGGTGATGTTGCAGAAGATTTTCAAGCAATTGGTTTCATTTATGACTCTAAGACTAAATTCCGCAATCGCATTTGCGTAAGAGGTGTTAACATTGGTGGTGGAGTTCACTACGATGTAAACGATTGTTATTACTTTGGTTTTAAAGTTAATTACCTTAATTTCCGTAAAGCACAGAATGGTAGCATTCGTGTGACAACTGATGCACTATTGGCATTAGGTGATGCTAATTCCGAGGAAGATGTCATAATCGGAGCTGTCATTGATGGTGAGGAAAGATGTGAGCGTCTTAAAGCAATGCGCTGGGATTCACTTCGCTTCGAGATTGAACTTGGAGTAAAATTCTAAGTCATTGTTAATACTTAAGGTTAAGACTATGGAAACGTAGTCTTAACCGCAATAGAACTATAAATATTCCTGAATTGATTTTAAAAATTGCGAACACGAACAGGAATAAAGAAATAAAGTTAAACTAGTCCATGCTATATTGATTGAAGCATGAAATGAAGTTACTAGTAACGATTATATAAATTATCAAGAATAACATGTAAATTAAGGAGCTTAAACGTGCGTAAATCATTGATCATGATGGTTATAATGCTGACAACACTTTCTTTCGAGAAATCGTCCGCATTTTTTTCTCAAAACTCTGGTTGCTGTTTCACAGGGTTCAGAGAAAAGTCGCTAGAGCTAAATGTCGGTTATCGTCGTGATTACCTGCATTGGAAGTTCAAAGACCCTTCCGTACAATTCTTTCAGTCTTTAATTCCTTTTGGAGTTGGACTATTGAGTGCGGATATCTCAAATTTAAAGGGTTCATTTTCTGTTGCACCCAATCGTATCATCACTGAGGATAATGCGGGTGGTGCAATATTGGGTCTATTAGGTGCTATTGATGAAAACGTCCTAAGTTTAAATGACACATATCGCAGTCAGTGGAAAGACTTGAGAATGATTAACGTTGGTGGAATTGCAAGAGCAGTTACATGCGGCGATTTCTACGGTCGTTTTAGTGGTAACTACGGTTATGTTTGCGATGGTAAATATAAACCTTCTGGGATTTATGCAGGAAATCGCGAATTCATAGATGATCTTCTTTCTACTTGCGGACTTGCCGGTCCTGCTAAAAAAAGAGCAAAGGGTCATGTTTGGGATGTATCTGGTGCATTAGGATACCAAATGTCATTTTGCGACTGTGATTTCAAATTCACACCCCTTTTAGGTTACGCTTACCATGATACAGATTTTGACACTGAGTGTGGTTGTCATAATACTGCTAGTGGTGCATTCCTTGGTGGAATATTTGATTTTAGCGATTTTAGCGACGCGGTTGATATTGGCGAACAACTCGTCATTCACGGCAAATCAAAGGCTGATTACAGTAGTTACTGGACAGGTCCGTATTTAGGATTTGATTCAACATATCAGTGGGACTGCAACTTGAACTTGTTCTTGAACTTTGAATACCACTGGGCAGCTTACCGTGCTAACGGTAGCGTTAAAAACTTCCGCACAATTGAGTTCGGTAGCGAACAGGGAGAAATTATTAGCGGACCTTTTTCTGTAGTTGAACTGTCTTCACAAAGACAAGTGATTCCAGAATTACTACTCTCTTCAATTAGCTCAGACATTGAACACTGTGCTACATACAAACATCATGCTTGCGCAAGAGGATTGTTTTTAGGCATTGGCGCTAATTACAACATCTGCGACTGCTGGTGGGCAGGTATCAAGTTCAATTGGATGGATTGGCGTACACATAAACATGGACGCATTGAGTTCAAATCTGAAACTCAAATCCTGTTGGACACATTTACAGACACTGAATTTAGTGATATCGAATTCGACGAAGAAGAAGATTTCGCTTTAAGAAGCCTGTTCTGTAAAGATGCTCGCTTGAAGAGTGTACACTGGAACTCTTACCGCATTGAACTTACGGTTAGCCGTAGCTTCTAGTAGAGTTTATCTCTTTTGCAACCCAACATCTAGTATGTTGGGTTGCTATTTTCCCTACGCTCTACGCCCTAGCAAACAATGCCATGCTCTAAGTAAACGCTATCCTCTAAGCAAGCTTTAATCTATCCCTTAAGTAAGCTTTACCCTATCCCCTAAGCAAGCTTTAATCTATCCTCAAAATAAGGTTCGTGAGCAGCGATCAATAATACTACGTTCCATTAAATGCTACACCCAGGCAAACAATACCATACCCCAAGAAAACTCTATCCCCCTAAGCAAGCCTTAATCTATCCTCAAAATAAGCTTCGTGAGCAGCGATCAATAATACTTGCGAAGAATGGTGGGTATGCCTTGGCAGACCCACTGTTCGAGCAAGTCTTGCCCTCGTCAGAGGGCAATTTCTTTCTTAAGACGCTTTGTATGTAGCAAGCTAATACACTACGACTAGCAATGCTTGAACAACAGTGGAACTAGACTTCTCGAGCAAAGCTGAAATAGTTTTCACCAACATCGAAGAGATGACAAACCTCAGTAATGAGCATATTTACTCTAAAGAAGCTTTGTATGTAGCAAGCTAATACACTACGACTGGTAAGCTTGAACAACAGTGGAACTAGACTTCTCGAGCAAAGCTGAAATAGTCTTCACCAACATCGAAGAGATGACAAACCTCAGTAATGAGCATATTTACTCTAAAGAAGCTTTGTATATAGCAAGCTAATGCACTACGACTAGCAATGCTTGAACAACAGTGGAACTAGACTTCTCGAGCAAAGCGGAATAGTTTTCACCAATATCGAAGAGAAGACAAAGCTCAGTAATGTGCTTATCTACTCTAAAGAAGCTTTGTATATAGCAAACTAATTCACTACGACTGGTATGGATATGGATGGTTTGAGCGGAGAAGGTAAACCGTACGCTTTCTTGTATGTTTAACTAATCTCGCTACCACCAATACCACCAATACTACCATTACCAGGAATATGGATGGTTTGAGTGGGGAAGGCAAACTGAGCGCCTTCTTGCTTGATGATCTCACCGATTTTGAAAAGTATCTCTTCTTGTACTTTTCGGAAGTCGGAGAGCATTGTTTTGGAGCTGAAGCAATAGATTTCTATGTCGAGGGAATGTTGACCGAATTCGACGAGATTGACGATTAAGACTTGATTTTGGACGATATTTGGGTGGTTCTTGAGCATTGTTTTTGTGTTCTCAATAATTTGAGGAACACGATCGAAATCCTCGTACCGCACACTGACTGTAAAACGTAATCTACGGTGATACATGCGACCGGGATTCTCTATGATGGCATCAGTGATAAGAGCGTTGGGGATATAGGTTGGTCGCCTTTCTAAAGTGCGTATACGGGTCATATACCACCCAATTTGTTCCACTATCCCTTCAAAATTCTTATTGGGGGATTTAATCCAATCCCCAATAGAAAATGGACGGTTTAGATGAATCATAAACCCGCCAAAAAAATTGGCGATTACATCTTTGGCTGCCCAGCTGACAGCAAGGCCGCCCAAACCTCCAAAAGCAATTATAGCTGTCAGATCAACATTGAGAATTCCAAGAGCAGTGATACCTGCAATCGTGAAGAGCGCAACGCTTAAAATGCGACTAATCATTGAGATAAGTGTTTCGTCGCGTATTCTAGAATTTTTCTTTTGAGACTGTTCGATTAAAATGGACTCTGTCTTATTCTTCCAAATGAATAGCAACCAGGTGAGGATAAATGTTAAAAATAAAGCGCGACCTTTTGCAATGGCATCTTGAGTTACGGGATTTTGAAACTGCGCAGCGATTACTTCCAGAAGAAATAGC